>JBOHIT010000129.1:0-3505 GCA_050726155.1 Bradyrhizobium sp. | reverse complement strand
TCCCGATAGTGCACGAATCAGAGGCACCAGGAACAGGAAGGCACAGACATAGGACGACACGGGATTGCCGGGCAGGCCGATCACCCGCATGGCGCCGAGCCGGCCGTGCATCATCGGCTTGCCCGGCCGCATCGCGATCCGCCAGAACGCCATGGCAACGCCCTCGGCCTCCAGCGAGCGCTTGACGAGGTCGTGGTCGCCGACCGAGGCGCCGCCCATGGTGATCAGGATGTCGGCGCCGAGGTCGCGGGCGCGGCGGATGCCGGCGGTGGTCGCCTCGACCGTGTCGGCAGCGATGCCGAGGTCGATGGTGTCGGCCCCTTCCGCGCGCGCCAGCGCTCGTATCGCGTAGCCGTTGGAATAGACGATCTGCCCGGGGCCGGGGGTGGAACCCGGCATCACCAGTTCGTCACCGGTGGCGAGTACCGCGACCTTGGGGCGGCTGATCACGCCAAGTTCCGGATAGTTCATGCCGGCGGCGAGCGACAGGTCGCGTTCGGTGAGGCGTCTTCCCTTGGCGAGCAGCACATCGCCCTCGCGGAAATCGGCCCCGGCGGCGCGGATGTGCCGGCCCTGCTTGGCCGCTTCCGTGATCGTGATGTGGTCGCCGTCGCTGGCCGTGTCTTCCTGGATGATGACGGCGTCGGCGCCGTCGGGAATCACGCCGCCGGTGAAGATGCGCACCGCTTCGCCGTGACCGACCTTGCGGGTAAACGGGCGGCCCGCGGCGACCTCGCCGATCACCTTCAGCCGCGCGGTGAGATCGGCGGCATCGGCCGCGCGCACCGCATAGCCGTCCATCGCCGACATCGCCTGTGGCGGCTGGGTGCGCAAGGCGGCAAGGTCGCGCGCCAGCACGCGATGATAGGAAGCGTCGAGCGCGAGCATTTCTTCAGGCAACGGATCTGCGCCCGCGAGGATCGCAGCCAACGCATCGGCAACCGGCATCAAGGCCACGGCAACAACCCCTCAAATTCCGAGCGCGTCGAGCGCCTTTGCCACGTCGTCCGGCGCCGTCACGTGCACCGCGGTCAGGCCGCGCGCCCGCGCGCCTGCGATATTGTCGGCGGAATCATCGAAGAACACAATTCGTGATGCCGGCACGCCGATCGCCTTCACGACGTGATCATAGGCTGCCGCTTCCGGCTTTCGCAGCCCGATGGCGTTCGACAGGTAGATTTCGCGGAACTGACCGAGCACGCCGGCATAGGCGTGGCTGAAATGCGCGACATGCGCGCTATTGGTGTTGGAAAAGGCATAGAGCGGCAGGCGTTGTCCGGCGCGCGCCAGCGCAGCGGCGATATCGGGCATCTCGCCGGTGAAGATCGCGTTCCAGCCTTCGAGGAACTGGGCGTCCGAAATGGCGATGCCGAGCGCGGCGCGCAAGCCTGCAAAGAATTCGGCGTCGCTGATCTCGCCGCGCTCGTGACGATGCCAGGCATCGTTGGGCGAGAACCGCGCCACCAGCTGCGCGGGCTCGCAACCGGCATGACCGGCCCAGATCGCCAGCACCTTGCCGAAATCGATATCGAGCACGACGCGGCCGAGATCGAACAGCAGCGCGTCGGCGGAGTTGGGGATGAGCCGGGTTTTCATGCCCGTCGTTTACAAAACCAGGGGCGTCTCGGCAACGCCGGCCGGTGCAGAGCGCTGGGCCCAATCCAGCGCTTAAGCCGGCGCGCGAGCTGTGCTAAGCGTTTGCCGGAATATCCGGGAGTGATCGCATGAAAATGATTGGCATCGTGGCTGTAATGGCGCTGCTGGCCGGGCCGGCCTTCGCGCAAAACCAGAATATGCAGAAATACGGGGACCCCGATAAAGTTAAAACGCAGGCGGATATCGCCGGCGAGAAGGAGGCCGAGCGCGCCTATCAGCGATCCCTGGGCAATATTCCCGAACAGAAGACATCATCGGATCCCTGGGGAACCGTGCGCAGCGACAGCGCCGCCCCGAAAGCGGGCGCCAAGGCGCCTGCGAAGCCGAAGGCTGCCAAGACCGACGCGAAATCCGAGGCTACCGCAAAACAATAACAACAAAAGGTATCGGCCGGCTACTTGCCGGAACAGCGATGCCCGGGACGCGAGGAAACCAGGATGCCGGGAACGCTGCTGTTTTCGCCGATGACGATCCGGGGCATGGAGCTGAAGAACCGCATCGTGGTGCCGCCGATGCACCAATATTCCGCCGTGAAGGGCTTTCCGACCGATTGGCATCTGATGAATGCCGGCAAATTCGCGGCCGGCGGCGCCGGCCTCGTCGTCGTGGAATCGACAAAAGTCGAACGGCGCGGCTGCGGCACGGTCGGCGATCTCGGCATCTGGGATGATGCGTTTGTCGAGCCGCTCAGCCGCCTCGTCAAATTCATCCACCAGCAGAATTCGGTCGCCGGCATTCAGCTCGGCCATTCCGGCCGCAAGGCGCGCGCGACGCGGCCCTGGGAGGGCGACCGGCCGCTCCAGCGCACCTCCGACATCGACGATTGGGACGCCTGGTCGCCGGTGGCGCCGAGTGCCGTCGCCCACAGCGAGAAATGGCCGGTGCCGAAGGCGCTCGAACGGCAGGAGGTGAAAGACCTCGTGCACGCCTGGGGCCAGGCCGCGCGCCGCGCGCATGAGGCCGGGTTCGACATGCTGGAACTGCACGGCGCCCACGGCTATCTCGTGCATCAATTCCTTTCGGAACGCTCCAATCAACGCACCGATGAATATGGCGGCTCCGAAGCCAACCGGATGCGCTTCATCACCGAGATCACGGAAGCCGTGCGCACGCACTGGCCCGACCACAAGCCGCTGTTCGTCCGCCTGTCGGTGGAAGACAACGCCGGATGGGGACCGGAACAGAGCGCGCGGCTGGCGAAGATCCTCAAGGCCAAGGGCGTCGACGTCATCGACTGCTCCTCGGGCGGCATCACCGAGATGGCGCCGATCCTCGGCAAGGAAATCAAATACAGCTATCAAGTGCCGCTGTCTGAATATGTAAAACTCAACGCCGACATCATGACGATGGCGGTCGGCCTCATCATCCACGGCGATCAGGCCGAACAGATCCTGCAGCATAAGCAGGCCGATTTGATCGCGGTCGGTCGCGAGATCCTCAACAACCCGAACTGGCCGATGGACGCCGCGCTGAAACTCGGCGTCGAAGGCCCGTTCCGCAACGTGCCGCCGCAGTTCGGGTATTGGCTCGGCACCCGCGCCAAGCGCGGGTTCGGCACGCAGCCGTCGACCTGGCAGAGCGGGCTGAAGGCGGAGTGAGATTTGTAGGGCGGTAGGGCTCCAATCCGCCTGGGCTGCGTCGCCCCACGCAAGCACAATCTCGCGGCCTGCGTGCGACTAATCAACCCGACGGGCAAATCACTTCCGATTTACAGAAAACGTGTCAAGTCCCGGAATCAAAAAGATTTCGCTTTATCCGAAGTAAAATCAGTGGCACATATTTGCCATCCCATCCCACTCAGAGGGGCGTTGGCCAACGTCACAACGAGGGATGGGTCGCGGTGGACGCG
>JBOHIT010000128.1:0-5921 GCA_050726155.1 Bradyrhizobium sp. | reverse complement strand
GTCGGTGACCGCTATGTGCTCGAGCAGATGCTCAAGCAGGGTTACAATCTCGGCGGCGAGCCGTCGGGCCACATCATCCTGTCCGACTATGCGACCACCGGCGACGGCTTCGTCGCGGCGCTGCAGGTGCTGGCCGTGGTGCAGAAACTGCGCCGGCCGGTGTCGGAAGTCTGCCACAAATTCGATCCGCTGCCGCAGATCCTCAAGAACGTGCGTTATCGCAGCGGCAAGCCGCTCGACGATGCCGAGGTGAAATCGGCGATCGTGGATGGCGAAAAACGTCTCAACGGCCACGGCCGCCTGCTGGTCCGCTCGTCCGGCACCGAGCCGGTGATCCGCGTGATGGGCGAGGGCGACGACCGCATCCTGGTCGAGGAAGTGGTCGACCACATCGTCAGCGCGCTCGGCCACGCCGCGGCGGCGTAAAGGTGCCCGCGCGGGCGCCTAGCGCATCGCAGCCATTAGCTATTGATGCTGGTCGCAGCTGTGCGCGCGGCGTACGAACGGGCATTGTCGCCCGCTGATATTTTCGGGAATCGCGCCCTTGAACAAGCCCGTCATCGTCTCCGAGGAAGCACTGGTCGCGCCGGTCGTCGTGCCTGAAATGTCGCCGTCGCTCGCCGCCAAGGCCGCCGCCGCGGGGCCGGCCTACATCGTGCTTGCCGGGATCAGCTTCTCGCACTTTCTCAACGACACCATGCAGTCCCTGATTGCGTCGGTCTATCCGATCCTGAAGGACAATTACGCGCTGGACTATGCGCAGATCGGCCTGATCACGCTGGCGTTCCAGTTTACCGCGTCGCTGCTGCAGCCGCTGGTCGGACATTTCACCGACAAGAAGGCGCAGCCGTTTTCGCTTGCGATCGGCATGGGCTTCACGTTCTTCGGCCTGCTGCTGCTCAGCGTCGCGCATCAATATACGATCATTCTGATCGCGGCGGCGCTGGTCGGCTTGGGTTCGGCGGTATTCCATCCGGAGTCGGCGCGGATCGCACGGCTGGCCTCGGGCGGGCGTTATGGTTTTGCGCAATCGGTGTTTCAGCTCGGCGGCAGTTTCGGCACCTCGATGGGACCGGTGCTCGCGGCGTTGATCGTGGTGCCGTTCGGCCAACCCTCGATCGCATGGTTCTCCTCGATCGCATTTCTGGCGATCGTGATCCTGTGGCGGATCGGCCTGTGGTACCGGCCGCAGATCAGCAGCAAGAAAATGGTCGTCGTCGAGCGTCATCCTGACCATCCGGATTCCCGGCGCGTTATGATCGCGCTCGCAGTGCTGGTCGGGCTGCTATTTTCAAAACAGCTCTATGTGTCGAGCCTCTCGAGCTATTACATCTTCTATCTGATCGAAAAATTTGGCGTTTCGACCCAGACCGCGCAGATCTATCTCTTCATCTTCCTGGCTTCCAATGCGGCCGGCGCCTTCTTCGGCGGCTCGCTGGGCGATCGCTTCGGGCGCAAATATGTCCTCTGGTTCTCAATCCTCGGCGCACTGCCGTTCACGATGGCGCTGCCCTATGCCGGATTGTTCGGTAGTGCGGTCTTGACGGTGTGTATTGGCTTGATCCTGTCGTCGGCGACGTCATCGATCATCGTGTTCGCGCAGGAACTGATGCCGCATCGCTTCGGAATGATCTCGGGCGTGTTCTTCGGCGTCGCCTTCGGCATCGGCGGGCTCGGGGCCGCGGTGCTCGGCAGGGTCGCCGATCACACCGGCATCGGCTTCGTGTACCATGTCTGTGCCTTCCTGCCGGCGCTCGGGTTGCTCGCAGTGTTCCTGCCGAGGATGCCGAAGCTCGCGCGTTAACAAAACGTTTGCAAACGGCGCCGGCAAGGATGCAGCAAGGGTGCGGTAGGTCAGCCTCCGTGCCATTTTCGTCAATACATCGTTAGGATGTATGGCGGTTTCGCCATTTTGTGTGCCGCAAATGCATCAGCTCGCGCGCTACAGGCATGGGTTCATAAAAAATGTTGGGAGATTATCAACCTTAAAAATTAGGGTTAAGCGCCGCTTAAGCATTTGCTGGCATCGTCCGGCCGTGAGTTTTTGAAGTGAGGCCTCCGCAGTCGCCTCACCGGACAAAAGGACGAAGCCAATGCGTAGCGTTAAATCTCTCGTTGCCGCCGGAGCGGCATCCCTGTTGTCGTCGGTGGCCTTCGCCGCGGACATGCCGTCGATTGCGCCGCCTCCTCCGATGGCCTATGCGCCGCCTCCGGTCGAGGATTTCGGCGGATGGTATCTGCGCGGCGATATCGGCTTCAGCAATCAGCGGGTCGAGCGCCTCAACAACGTCCTGGATGCCGGCCTTACCACGTCGACCCAGAACCTCAACTTCAACACCGCCGGTATCTTCGGCCTCGGCGTCGGTTACAAGGTCAACAACTGGTTCCGTGCTGACGTAACCGGTGAATACCGCGGCAATTCGCAGTTCTTCGGCACCGACCGCATCACATATCCGGGCGGCGTCGGCGTCGATACCTATCACGCGACCAAGAACGAGTGGGTCGTTCTCGCCAACGCCTACGTCGACCTCGGCACCTGGTGGTGCGTCACCCCGTTCATCGGCGCGGGTGTAGGTGGCGCGCGGGTCGGGATCAACGGCTTCACCGATCAGGGCATTGCCAACAACGGCGCCGGTGCACTGCCGGGTCTGGCGTTCGGCGACAACGTATCGAAGTGGAACCTGGCCTGGGCGCTTCACGCCGGTCTCGCCTACAAGGTCACGCCGAACTTCACCGTCGAACTCGCGTATCGCTATCTCGATATGGGCGACGGCCTGACCGGCGACCTCCGCACCTTCGATGGCGTCAACAACATCAACAACCCGATGACGTTCAAGAACATTACCTCGCATGACCTCAAGCTCGGCGTGCGCTGGAACCTGGAAAGCCCGCAGGTCTATGCGCCGCAGCCGCTGATGCGCAAAGGTTAATTGCGACTTCCATCTGTTAAGGATTGCAGACGGCGCGGGCTCTTCCCGCGCCGTTTTCTTTTGGCGCAAGGGCTGCGGGACGGATGCCGCAAGCGCTGAATGCTTCCGGCTTTTTCCAACAAGATCATCCCGCAAGGAGCCCGCGATAACGATTGGTTAGGGTTAACGAGCCATGATCAGCGCAGGTTAGAGTGTCCTATGAGGTGTTGCGATGCGTCGTTTCTTGCTGGCGGTACTGATGTGCGGAGTTGCAGCGGGTGCGCAGGCAGCCGATCTCTCCGATCTTCCGATACTTCGCGGCGCCGTCACCGAGGGGCTGAGCAGAAGCAGCGTCAACTGGCAGGGCGTCTATGCCGGCGCTCAGGCTTCTCATGGCGCAGCGGACATGGACTTCACCAATTCCGGCCAGGATTTGCTCGCCAAGCTCCTGAACAATCTCGATTTGGAGCAGCAGTTCAACATTTCGAAATGGCCTCTGCTCGGCAAGTCGCATATGCAGAGCAGTGGCTACGGCGGGTTTGCCGGTTATAATTTTCAGTGGAGCGAAGCCGTCATCGGGCTTGAGCTGAATTATACCCACGGCAACTTCTTCGGTTCCAACAGCGGTTCTCAGTCCCGGTCGTTCCAGTTTCCTACCGACTACGTGTCGACGGCTGCCGTGTCCTCGAGCGCTTCGATGAAGATCACGGATTACGGCTCGTTGCGGGTACGTGGCGGCTACGCCATCGACAATTTCCTGCCCTATGGATTCGCCGGCGTGGCGATGGGGCAGGCAAACATCAATCGCAGGGCCGATGCCGCAATTGACTATCTGTATGTCGGCTCAGCCATTCCAGCGCTCCCCAATTACAGGGCGTCCGGTTTTCTGACGGACAACCACAATTCCCGTTTCATCATGGGGTTCGCCGCCGGTCTCGGCGTCGACGTGATGCTGTATTCGGGCCTCTTCATGCGAGCCGAGTGGGAATATCTCCGCTTCACCGAAACTGTCGACACCACCGTCAACACGGTACGCGTCGGCCTCGGCTACAAATTCTGACCGCGCCACGCCGGGCGGCCGCCTCATAGACGTTGACAGAACTGGTCTTGGCTGTTGCACTGCCGTCGCAATAATGGCGACGGCCTCATGAAGATCTACGGCGATATCAATTCGGGCAATTGCCTGAAGGTGAAGTGGGTGTGCGACAGGCTCGCGCTGCCCTACAGCTGGATTCCGATCGATACACTCAAGAGTCAGACCCGCACGACGGAATTCCTCAAGCTCAACTATGCCGGCCAGGTTCCTGCGGTCGAATTCGATGACGGCCGCACGCTGGCGCAGTCCAACGCCATCATCCGACACCTCGCCCGCGGCAGTGACCTCATTCCGCAGGACCCGTTCGCATCCGCCAAGATGGACGAATGGCTGTTCTGGGAACAATACAGTCACGAGCCCTATATCGCGGTCTGCCGCTTCCAGATGGTCTACCTGGGCAAGCCGGCCTCCGACCTCGACCCCGACAAGATCAAGCGTGGCTATGCGGCGCTGGCGCGGATGGAGCACCAGCTCGCCATGACGCGGTTTCTGGTCGGTGACACCGTTTCGCTCGCCGACGTCTCGTTGCTGGCTTATACGCGGCTGGCGCATGAAGGCGGCTTTCATCTCGACGGCTATGCCGCCGTCCGCCGCTGGATCGGCGAGGCCGAAAAATCGCTCGGCCTGCCGCCGGCGCGCTGAATTTTACCGGAAAGCATCATGGCCACCATTTTACCGGTCACCATCCGTCATGCGCGTCGTGACGACGTCGGTTCCATCATCGCCATGCTGGCGGACGATCGGCTGGGGGGCTCGCGGGAACGGCTCGAAGATCCGCTGCCGCAGGCCTATTTCGATGCCTTCGAACGCGTCGCGCGCGATGCTAATATCCAGCTTGTGGTCGCCGAGGACGGCGAGGGCGCGGTGATCGGCTGCCTGCAGCTATGTATCCTGCCCGGCCTCAGTTCGCAGGGCGCCTCGCGTGGTTTGCTCGAGGATGTCCGCGTTGCCAGCCATTGCCGCAGTCGTGGCATCGGCGAACAGTTGGTGCAATGGGCGGTTACGGAAGCGCGCGCAAAAGGTTGCAAGCTGGTGGAACTGCTGACGCATCACACGCGCGTCGATGCGCAACGGTTTTATGAACGGCTCGGCTTCGCACGCAGCCACGTCGGCATGACGATTCGGTTCTGATGCTTCATTGATGTGCAAAGTTGCGTCGCGGCGCGGGCAATTGCCTGCGGTAGTCGTGACTCTGCAATCCCATTAACACGCGATAAACTACCCCGACCTCCGTGATTTTACGGAGAGGAACGTCTCCGCTATGTCTGAGTCTCCCATGGGCCGTGGGCAGCTTGCTGGGGATTTTCCGATGAAAAATTATTCGATCGTGCGGATCGGCAAAGAATATGTCGTGCAGGCCGGCGAAAAAAGCGTTCTGAAAACCTCGAGCCGGCGAATGGCGGCGAGGCTGATCAACGATGCGGCGGGACTGCTGGAGCAGCAGCCTGTCCCGCCCACCGATGTCGAACCTTCAATCACCTGTGATGTCAGCGACATATCGGATGCGCCCAAAGTTCCTTGACGATCGGGCGCGATTCCCCTAATTACCGCCGCGGGACACCTCCCCCCAACGGGAGGCTTGCTATCTGGAAGGATAGATTATGACCGTAGCGAAGCCCGCTTCGCGGCCCAATGTGCCGCATTTCTCCTCCGGCCCCTGCGCCAAGCGCCCCGGCTGGAATCCCCAAAATCTCAAGGACGCTGCCCTCGGCCGCTCGCATCGTGCGAAAATCGGCAAGGCCAAACTCAAGCTCGCGATCGAATTGACGCGCGAAGTGCTTGAAGTGCCGGCCGGTTACCGGATCGGCATCGTGCCGGCGTCGGATACCGGCGCGGTCGAAATGGCGCTGTGGTCGATGCTCGGCGCGCGGCCGGTCACCACCATCGCCTGGGAATCCTTCGGCGAGGGCTGGGTC
>JBOHIT010000127.1:0-13379 GCA_050726155.1 Bradyrhizobium sp. | reverse complement strand
GGGCTATTCCGAGATGCATGGTCGCTTCCCCTTTTTGGCTGGTCGCTGCTTTCCCGCTAATCTATAGGTTTCCACCATGGGTGCCATGGCCTCGGCATCGGACCGAACTCGGGTTTACCCGAGTTCGGCAGATATCGATGGCCAAGTCGGCAACTGCCGACTTGGATGCGCCAGCCAGGAGATTTGCGGTGATCAAGCTCGGATACAAGGCATCGGCGGAGCAATTCGCGCCGGGCGCGCTGCTGGGCTTCTCGTGTCTTGCCGAGGAAGTCGGGTTCGATTCGGTCTTTATCAGCGATCACTTTCAGCCATGGAAGCACGTCGACGGCCATGCGCCGTTTTCGTTGACGTGGCTGGGTGCGCTCGGCGCCAGAACGTCGCGCGTCGTGATCGGCACCAGCGTGCTGACGCCGACGTTCCGCTACCATCCTTCCATCGTCGCCCAGGCGTTCGGCACGATGGGCGCGATGTTCCCGGGACGTGTCGTGCTTGGCATCGGCACCGGCGAAGGACTGAACGAAGTACCTTCGACCGGGCAGCCCTGGCCGGAATTCAAGGAGCGCTTTGCTCGCCTGCGTGAATCCGTCACGCTCATTCGAGCACTCTGGACGCAGGAGCGGGTCAGCTTCGAAGGCCAGTATTACAAGACCGAGAAGGCGACGATCTACGACCGCCCGGACACGCCGGTGCCGATCTATGTCGCGGCCGCGGGCGCCCTTGTGGCGCGTTACGCCGGCCGCTCCGCCGATGGATTCATTTGCACGAGCGGCAAGAAGCCGGAGCTCTACACCGAGACGCTGTTGCCGAAGGTCGCTGAAGGCGTCGCGGCGTCGGAGGACCCGTCGCGGTCCTACGACCGCATGATAGAGGTCAAGGTGTCGTTCGACACCGACAAGGCGCGTGCGCTTGAGGACACGCGCCACTGGGCGGCGCTGGCGCTAACTCCGGAGGAAAAGATGACGGTCGAGGATCCCGTCGAGATGCAGCGCCTCGCCGACGCGCTGCCGCTGGAGCGCGCCGCCAGTCGATGGATCGTGTCCAGCGACGCCGACGAGCACGTCGAGCGGGTCGGCTACTATGTCGGTCTCGGCTTCCGGAATCTAGTGTTCCACGCGCCGGGACCAGACCAGGCACGCTTTCTGAAGCTCTACGGTGAGCACGTGCTGCCGCGCCTTCGCAAGCGTTTCGGTTGAGCGCGCGGGACCAAACGATGCAACGCAGCAGCGCCGTCGAGCTTCTCGCCATCCCCGACATTCCGCTGGTCACCAAGGGCGATGATCTGATCGCTCTGATCGGCGAGGGGGTGGTGCGCGGTGGTATCGCGCCACGTGGCGGCGACGTCTTCGTCGTGACGCAGAAGATCGTGTCCAAGGCCGAAGGGCGGATGGTCGATCTTGCGAGCGTCAAACCTTCGGCTGAAGCGATCGAACTTGCCGGCAAGGTCCAGAAGGACCCGCGCCTCGTCGAACTGATCCTGTCGGAATCGGTGCGCGTCGTGCGGGCAAGACCGGGCATCCTGATCGTCGAGCATCGGCTCGGCCTGCTGATGGCCAATGCGGGGATCGACCAGTCCAATCTGGCCTCGCCCGGTGAGCCTCCGCAGGCGTTGCTGCTACCAGCCGATCCCGACGGCAGCGCGGCGATATTGAAGGAGCGCCTGTCGCAAAGGTTCGGCGTGCCGGTCGCCGTGATCATCAGCGACAGCTTCGGCCGTGCCTGGCGGCGCGGTACCTGCGGCGTTGCGATTGGCGCCGCCGGTCTTCCGTCGCTGATGGATCTGCGTGGCTCGCCCGATCTGTTCGGTCGCGAGCTTCAGGTCAGCATCACCGGGCATGCGGACGAGATCGCTGCCGCAGCGTCGCTGGTGATGGGGCAGGGTGCCGAAGGCCAGCCTGTCGTGATCGTGCGCGGGCTGACCTGGCGCGGTCCCGACAATGCTGCGTCCGAGCTGGTGCGGCCGGCCGCCGAGGACATGTTCCGATGAGCAAACGACTTGTCGTGGCGCTGTCTGGCGGGGTCGGGGGCGCGAAACTGGCGCTCGGTCTGAGCCGAGTCTTGCCGGCCGATGAACTGCTCGTGATTGCCAACACCGGCGACGATTTCGAGCATCTTGGGCTGAGCATCTCTCCCGATATCGACACGCTGACCTACACGCTTGCGGGCATTGACAATCCCGCCACGGGCTGGGGCCGGCGTGATGAGACCTGGTCGTTCATGGACAGCATCGGCGCGCTCGGCGGCGAAGACTGGTTTCGGCTCGGCGATCGTGATCTCGCGCTGCATGTCGAGCGCACCCGTCGCCTGCGCTCGGGGCAGACCCTGTCCGAGGTGACGTCAGACATTTGCCGGCGCCTTGGCATCGGTGTCCGCGTGGTGCCGATGAGCGACGACCGCGTGCGTACCCGCGTGCGCGGCGATACCGGCTGGATCGATTTCCAGGACTATTTCGTGCGCCAGCAGTGCCGGCCGGTTGTCCATGAGCTGGCATTCGATGGCGTGACGCTCGCCCGGCCGCAGGCCGACATCACGGCGACGCTGCACTCGGGCGATGTGCGGGCGGTGATCGTCTGTCCGTCCAATCCCTTCATCAGCGTCGAGCCAATTCTCGCGATCCCCGGCATGCGCGATGCGATCAAGGCAAGTGGCGCGCCTGTTGTCGCGGTGTCGCCGATCATCGGCGGCCAGGCCGTCAAGGGCCCGACCGCGAAGATGATGCGCGAACTTGGCCTAGAGGTCAGCGCCGCCGGCGTCGCCGCACGTTACGGCGATCTGCTGGATGGTTATATCGTCGACCACGCCGACGTCGACGCAATCGGCCATATCGGCCCGCGGGTCACGATCGCGAAAACCCTGATGAAGAGCCTGCGGGACCGGGAGACGCTGGCGCGCGTGACGCTCGACGCGGCAGACGCACTGGCCTCGCAGCGATGAGCGACATCTGGGCGGTCATACCTGTCAAGGAGTTCGATGGCGCCAAGGATCGGCTGTCGGGCCTCCTGACACCGCCACAACGACGGGTTCTCGCCGAGACCATGCTGACCGATATGCTCGACGCCGTTGCCGGCTCACGCCTACTGGCCGGGGTGATGATCGTCACGCTCGATCCGCATGCGACGGCGCTCGGCAACAAGATTGGTGCGCGGATCGTGACCGAGGGCGCGCGGGACGGACATACCGGCAGCGTGAACGCCGGCCGCCGCGTTCTCGCAAACGAAGGGCGTCGCGGCATGATCACGATGCCAGGAGACATCCCGGCCACCCGCGCCAGTGAGATTGACGCAGTGTTGTCGGCGCATCTCGCAGCACCGTCGTTCACGATCTCGCCGGCGCATGACAATCTCGGATCCAATGCCGTGGTCTGCTCGCCGCCGGAATCGGTGCCGCTTCGCTTCGGCGACAACAGCTACTTCCCGCACCTCGACGCCGCACGCCTGCGGGGCATCGAGCCGACCGTGATCCGTCAACCCGGCATCGCGATGGACATCGATCATCCCGTTGATTTGGCGCTGTTCCTGCGCCTGCCGCAATCAGCCGGCACGCGTACCAGCGCACTGCTCGAAGAACTCGGTGTGCCCGCGCTGCTGGCCGCGCGGGGCATCGCTTAACCGACCGCCGCCTTCCTGCGCGGCGGCGTTTGCACGATTGGCTCAAGCTCGGCTGCGATCAGGGACGCGGCCCGACGCTCTTCCGGTACCGGCCGATAGATCGTGTCGCGCTGCATCGGTTCGCGGCCGATCGAACGGATCAGCGCTTCCATCTCGTGCGGCGGAAACTCCTGGCCGTGCTGGGTGCCGGCGGCGCGCGAGATGCTCTCGTTCATCAGCGTGCCACCGAGATCGTTGGCACCGGACTTCAGGCAGATCGCGGCGCCCGCCGGGCCCATCTTCACCCAGGAAGTCTGAATGTTCGGGATCAGCGGGTGCAGGGCCAGCCGCGCGACGGAATGCATGAGCACGGCTTCGCGGAACGTCGGGCCGGGGCGCGCCATGCCGTGGCGGTACATCGGCGCTTCCATGTGGACGAAGGGAAGCGGCACGAACTCGGTGAAGCCGCCGGTTTCGGCCTGCAAGTCGCGCAGCGCAAGCAGATGTTTCGCCCACGAATTCGAGGTCTCGACGTGCCCGTACATGATGGTCGAAGTCGTGCGCAATCCCGCTTGGTGGGCGGCGCGCTGCACGTCGAGCCATTGTCCGGTGTTGATCTTGTCGGGGCAGATGATGGCGCGTACGTCGTCGTCGAGGATTTCCGCCGCCGTGCCGGGCAAGGTGCCGAGACCGGCCGCTTTCAGCCTTGCCAGAAATTCGGGGACCGATAGTCCGAGCGTGGCCGCTCCTTGCGTGACTTCCAGCGCCGAGAAGGCGTGGATGTGCATCTCGGGGACGACCGCCTTGATCGCCTGGCAGATCGCCTCATAGGTGGCACCGGTGTAGTCCGGATGGATGCCGCCTTGCAGGCACACTTCGGTCGCGCCGCGATCCCATGCCTCGATCGCGCGGCGCGTAATTTCCTCGATGGCGAGATCATAGGGCGAGCCGCGCAAATCCTCGTGCGTGCGGCCTTTCGAGAACGCGCAGAACTTGCACCTGTAATGGCAGATGTTTGTGTAATTGATGTTGCGGTTCACGACGTAACGCACGACCTCGCCACTGACCGCGCGTCGCAGCGCGTCGGCGGCCTGCGTGACATACCGGTAGTCGGCGTCGCGCGCTGCGAACAAGCGCACGATGTCGTTCGAGGCGAGCCGTTCGCCCGATGTGGCGCGTTCGACGATTTTCGCGATTCCGGCGTCGACACCGCGGGCGAGCACCAGCGGCGCTGGCGGTGGCTGGGTGTTGCCCGGCGCCCAGTCATCGTCGCGTGCGAAGCCTTCAGCGTCGCTCCTGCGCCGCACGCGGGTGGCGATATCAGGGGCCAGCCAATTATCAGCGTCGCGCGCATAGGCGGGGTAGACGGGCAGGCGGTTCACCAGCAGCTTGCCGGCCTCCGCACTCTTGCGGGCGAGTTCGGCAATGGCAGGCCACGGCGCTTCGGGGTTCACGTGATCGGGCGTGACCGGCGAGATGCCGCCCCAGTCGTTGAGCCCCGCGTCTATCAGCTTTTGATAGATTCCGGGCGACAGGTTTGGCGGCGCCTGGATATTCATGTCGGGCCCGAGAATGAGACGCGCCGTCGCGATGGTCCACAGCAAATCGTCGAGATCGGGTTCCTCGGAATCGGCGAGCTTGGTGTCAGGCTTGGCCCGGAAGTTCTGAACGATCACTTCCTGGATATGACCATGGGCGGCGTGCAGATCCCTGATCGCCTCCAGCGCGTTGATCCGCTCGTCGCGTGTCTCGCCGATGCCGATCAGGATGCCGGTCGTGAACGGAACTTTCAGTTCGCCAGCCAGACGCAGGGTTTCCAGCCTGACTGCGGGATGTTTGTCGGGAGAACCGTAGTGGACGCCACCCTGCCTGCACAGCCGCTCGCTGGTGGACTCCAGCATGATGCCCTGGCTCGCCGTCACCTCGCGCAGGCCGGCGATCTCCTCGCGCGTCATCACGCCGGGATTGGCGTGCGGCAGCAATCCGGTCTCGCGCAGCACGAGCGCGCACATCGCGGTGAGATAGGAGATCGTGGTTTCGTGGCCGAGCGCCTTCAATGCGTCGCGGGCGGCCTGGTATCGCAGCTCCGGCTTGTCACCCAGCGTGAACAGCGCCTCGGTGCAACCTGCGGCCGCACCGGCGCGCGCAATGGCGAGCACCTCGTCGGGCGGGAGGTAGACGGGCTTGCCCGCGCGCGGTACCTGCGCGAACGTGCAGTAGTGGCAGACGTCGCGGCAGAGTTGGGTGAGCGGAATAAAGACCTTGCGCGAGTAGGAGATCAGCCGGCCGTGCGCCGAATCGCGCAAGGCCGCGGCTTCTGCTATCAGTTCGGGCAGCGGCGCGTCGAACCGCCGCCGTATCGCCTGCCTACCCGCCGCCGTCATGATCTGTCGTCTCCGCCCGCAGAGGGTCGCAACGCCGTCGCGGGACGCGCTTGCCGTCACCCGTTAGCGGTCGCATGGTGTCGCATCGACGCCAGCAATGCAATGCAAAGAAGGACGCAACAAAATGCTGATCGGCTTCAACGCGCCAACCGCCGGACCCCTGTCGACCGCGGATAATTTGACAAAAATCGTGGTTGGTGGCGAGGCGATCGGCTTCGACTATGCGACGTTCAGCGACCATGTCGTGATTCCGACTGCGATCGCGGCCGAATATCCCTACAGCGCCTCCGGGGAATTTCCTAGCGGCACCCGCGGCGAGCGGCACGAACAGCTGACCGAGGTCGCCTGGATCGCCGCGAAAACGACACGCCTGCGTCTGGTGACATCCGTCATGGTGGTGCCGCACCGACCAGCCGTGCTGACCGCCAAGATTCTCTCGACCATCGACGTCCTCTCGGGTGGCCGCCTGACGCTGGGTATCGGTGCGGGCTGGATGCGCGAGGAATTCGAAGCCATCGACGCACCGGATTTCGATGCGCGTGGAACCGTGACCGACGAATATCTGCGCGCCTTCGTCGAACTCTGGACAAAGGATGCGCCGAAGTTCGACGGCAAGCATGTCCGGTTCTCAAATATTGGTTTCGACCCGAAGCCCGTGCAAAAGCCGCATCCGCCGATCTGGGTCGGAGGCGAGAGTGGCCCGGCGCTGCGGCGGGCCGCGCGCATCGGCGATGCCTGGTATCCGATCGGGACCAACCCGCAGAATCCGCTCGATAGCCTCGCGCGGTTCAAGGCTCAGGCGGCGCGCCTGGGCAAGATGGTCACCGAAGCAGGTCGCGATCCCAAAGCGGTAGGCCTAAGCCTGCGTGTCACGGTGTTCGGCGAGACCGCGCCAGCACAGGCCGGTGATGGCGAACATCGCCTGTTCGCCGGTACACCGGCGCTCGTCGCCGCTGACATCCGGGCGCTGCGCGACATGGGTGTCGGCAGCCTTGATTTCGGATTCGGCGGATCGACAGCCGACGAAGTCCTGGCAGGCATGCAGAAATTCCGGGCCGAGGTTTTGCCGCTCGTTTAGCTGCCGAGCTGGCGGATCAACGTTGCCCAGCGGTCGAGTTCCGGCAGGATCGTATCGGCTTTGGCGGAATCGAGGCTGACGACGAGGCGCGAGACGCCGTCGTCGCGGTCGCGCTTGAGCAAATCGAGGTTCTCCTTGGCGCCCCAGATCGTGATCGGTACCGACGCGGGATCGCGGCCCGCTTCGTTTGCCATCTCGCGGAATTTCGGCAGCAAGGCCTGCACGTCCGCATACGAGCTGCGCGTGCGGTGGGGCATCCAGCCGTCGCCGTAGCGTAGGGCACGCCGCGCGCCGTACGGGAAGGCGCCGCCGACGATGATGGGCGGATGCGGTTTCTGGACCGGCTTTGGCCAGGTCATCATCGGGTCGAAGTTCACGAACTCGCCATGGTACTCGGCCCTTGACTTGGTCCAGATCTGCTTCATGGCCTCGACACGCTCGCGCGCCAGCTTGTGGCGGCTTTCGAAAACGGTGCCGTGGTTGGCCATCTCATCCTCGTTCCAGCCGTTGCCGATGCCGAACAGGAAACGGCCGCCCGAGACCTGGTCGATCGAGGCGACCTGCTTGGCGGTCTGGATCGGGTCGCGCTGCGCGATCAGGCAAATGCCGGTGCCGAGCAGCAGCGTTTTGGTCACCGCCGCGGCTGCACCCAGCACCACAAACGGGTCCATCACGTCGTAATATTTCTTCGGCAGATCGCCGCCGCTGGGAAAGGGCGTCTTTCGCGTCAGCGGAATGTGGGAGTGTTCGGGCACCCAGAGTGAGTCGAAGCCGCGCTCCTCCAGCGCCCGCGCAAGTTCGGTCGGCGACATCGAGTAGTCGGTGAAAAACATGGCCCCGCCGATGCGCATCGTTCGTTCCCTTTTGTTATTGCGTTATTTATCGCCTGTCTTTGGACGTTTTTGGCCAGCGCGTTTCTACGCGCGGCAGCACTTGCTCGATTAATTGTTTGGTCTGGGCCAAAAGTGTGTCGTCATCGCCGCCGAGCGGCCGCAGAATGAATTTCGAGACTCCGGCGTCGATATATTCGGCGATGCGCCCGAGAATCGTGTCGGCGTCGCCGATCGCGAAGGCGTGCGTGGCGTCACGTCCGGTGCGCTTGGCGTAGGCATCCACCGCCTTGCTGACAGCTGGCGCGTCGCGGTTGCCGAAGTGGAATGCGAAGCCGGCGCCATAGTGATCTTCGTCGATGGATCGGCCGGCTTCGCGCGCGGCAGCCTTAATCGCGGTGACGACACGGCCGGCTTCCACCGGCAGATCACCAGCGGCTTGCCAGCCGGTGCCGATGCGCGCCGTGCGCCGGATCGCGGCGTCCGTCGAGCCACCGATCCACATCGGCAGATCGGGCTGCACGGGCTTCGGCGTGATGGTGACGCCTTTCAACTGGTAGAAGGCGCCGTTGAAGTCGACCGATTCCTCGCGCCACAGCCGGCGGATGATATCAAGGCATTCGTCGGTCTTGCGGCCGCGCGTCTTCGTGTCCATGCCGAGCGCCTGCCATTCGGGCGCCAGCGGGCTGCCGATGCCGAAAGCGGGCAGCAGGCGGCCTTCGGACAGCATGTCGATGGTGGCGCACTGCTTGGCCAGCAGCACGGGATCGCGGAACGTCAGCGACACCACGTTCATGCCGAACCGCATGCGCCGTGTGCGCCCTGCCAGGGCCGCCATCGTGGTCATCGATTCAAGGAAGGGTTGACGGCCGACGATCCGGTCGGTTTGCCAGATCGAATCCACGCCCCCGGCCTCACACATGTCGATCCAGCGCCAGTAGGCCGCCGCGCCGGAAAACGGAAACTCCGCGCAACCAAGTCCAATCCCGACACCCATGCGCGTGTCTTTCCTCTATTGTTTGCGCATGATCTTTTCGGAAAACCGCTGCACACTTTTCCGGATCATGCGCTAGGTCGCCGCGGCTGCGGCCTTGACGCGCGGCGCCACGTCGCGCACGAAACGTTCGAGACTGCCATTCATCTGGTCCGGCCGCATGCCCGGCGGCACCGCCCAGGTGACGAGATCGGTGATGCCGTATTCGCGCACGAAGGATGTCAGCTCCTTCACACAGTGCTCGACGTTGCCGACCACCCACGTTTGCGGGATGCTGGTTTCACGCGTGTTGCCCGCAACGCCACCTGCGGCGCTCTCGTCCTTGTTGAAGCTGCGGTAGACCTGGCCGCGATAGCGCTCGGCGGCGCGCACGGCCGGCCAGTCGCGCTCGGCGTCGTCGGTCACGAGGCAGGAGCGGATGATGCCGACGCGATAGCGGTCGGGGTTGCGGCCGGAAGCCTTCAGCGTCGCGCGCCACGGGTCGAGCACGATTGACCGCGCGCCTTGCGGCAGGAAGTTGCTGTCATTGCGTGCCGCGCGCTGTGCGCCGGCCTCCGACATCGCAGCAATCCACAGCGGCGGGCCTCCCGGCTGCACATAGCGCGGTCTGATCACCACGTCGTCGAAATCGTAGCGCTTGCCGTGGAAACTGAACTTCTCGCCGGTGAAACAATGGCGCAGCACCTCGATGCCTTCGTCTGTTAGCGACACGCGACGCGCGACCGGCAGACCGAAACCGCGGAACTCATGTGGTGCGTAGCCCATGCCGACGCCGACCTCGATCCGGCCATTGCTGATATTGTCGAGTACCGCGAGGTCCTCGGCCAGCCGCACCGGATGGTTGAACGGCAGCAGGCAGACGTCGCTCGAAAGCCGCACGCGTTTGGTACGCGCGGCGATCGCGCCCGCCATCGGCACCCACGAGGGCAAATAGCCGTCATCGAGGAAGTGATGCTCGGTGAACCACACGAGGTCAAGTCCGAGCCCGTCGAGCATGACCACCTGGTCCATGATCGCGGCGTACAGGCTCGGCATGTCCATGCCCGATTCCGGCGTGTTGCGGAAATCGTACACGGTGCCGACGCGAAGGGGTGGACGCATGATCTTGTTCTCCGCTGGTCAGGACCTCAGTTCAGCCGAGCGGCCTTGGCCATCACCTCGATGGCCTCGGGTTGGCGCGATCGCACGCTGAGCGAATCCGCGCCGCTGTCCTCCCAGGCGCGGTAGCGTTCGCGGATGCGCGCCGGCGGTCCGACCAGCGATTTCAGGTCGACCCATTCATCGGGCACGGTGGCGATGGCCTCGTCCTTGTGGCCCGCGAGGTAGAGTTCCTGGATGCGTCCGGCAGCGTCGCCGAAGCCGCGGCGGACCATGATGTCGTTGTGAAAATTCTTGGTGCGGTGACCCATGCCGCCGACATAGAGCGCCACTTCCGGCTTGAGGCGCGCCAATGCCCCTTTGACGTCGTTATCGACCTCGACATGGACGGAGGCCTGGATGGTGAAATCCTTGATGGTCTTGCCGTTGCCGGCGCGCTTGAACCCTTCCTCCAGCCACGGGCCGTACTCCTCCATGGCACCCGGCACGAAACCCATCGGCAGCCAGCCGTCGGCGATCTCGGCCGTCAGCTTGACCATCGCCTCGCCGCCGGTCGCGAGATAGATCGGGATGTCGGGGTTCATGTGCAGGATCGATTTCAGCGGCTTGGCGAGGCCGGCGGAGCCCTCGCCGGTGTAGGGCAGGCTGATCTCGCGGCCTTCGTGCGTCACGGGTTCTTCGCGCTTGAAGATCTTGCGCATGATCGTGACGTAGTCCTTGACCCGATAATACGGCTTGCCCCACGGCTGGCCGTACCAGCCCTCGACGATCTGCGGGCCCGAGACACCGAGGCCTGCAATGAAGCGGCCGCCGCCGGACATTGCGTCAATGCTGGCGGCCGACATGGCTGCGTTGGCCGGCGTTCGCGCCGCCAGTTGCATGATGCCGGTGCCGAGCTTGATGCGGTTGGTCTTGGCGGCGAGGAACGCGAGCGGTGTGATCGCGTCGGAGCCATAGGCTTCGGCGGACCAGACCGAGTCGTAACCCAGCTCTTCCGCGCGCTGCACCAAGGCGACCGGCACCTCAAGGTGCGCGCCCGAATAGCCGATTGACAGGCCAAGCTTCATCGTCCGGTCCTCCCTGGCCGGAGGATACGAAGCGCGGAGCCGGTTGAACAGTCTCGGCGAATGCATGAATGTTACGATGAATGGCGGCTCCCGATTGCCCTCGCGCTGTGCCATGATGACATCGGGACGGCGCCGATCGAGCGCCGTTTGATCGGGGAGTGTACCGCCACATGAAATTTGCGCTGCATTTCGGCAACTTCGCGTTTCCTGATCCGGAAGGCGCTCGCCGTTTGGTTCGCCTGGCGGAAATGGCCGGCTTCGACTCGGTGTTTGCTGTCGAACACGTCGTGGTTCCCGACGATTACGAGAGCGTCTATCCCTATGCGCCGGGCGGCCGACTGCCGGGCGGCCCGACCGTGAACTTCACCGACCCGTTGATCTGGCTGACATGGGTCGCTGCCGCCACCACGCGACTACGCTTCATGACCGCGGTGATGATCCTGCCGCAGCGCAACCCGCTGGTGCTGGCCAAGGAGGTCGCCACGCTCGATTATCTCAGCGGCGGCCGGATCGAACTCGGCATCGGGGTCGGCTGGCTGAAGGAGGAGTTCGACGCTCTCGGGATTCCCTTCGAGCGTCGCGGCAAGCGTGCCGACGAGTATGTCGCGGCCATGCGCGCCTTGTGGGCCAGCGACAGCGCCAGCTTCGCGGGCGAATTCGTGAATTTCAGCAAGGTCAATTCCAATCCGAAGCCGATCGCAAGGTCGGTGCCGATCGTCGTCGGCGGCCATTCGGAGGCGGCCGCGCGCCGCGCCGGCCGTCTCGGCGATGGCTTCTTCCCCTCGATCGGCGCGCAGGTCGACACCATGCCGCTGCTCGATGTGGTGCGCCGCTCGGCCGAGCAGGCCGGGCGCGATCCGGCCAAAGTGGAATTGATCCTCGGCTGTCCCGGTGCATTGCCGAATTCCGGTGCCGACCCGCGCGCGGCAGTCGAGGAACGTATCGCGCGGGGCGCGGGCCGCCTTGCGCTGCCGGTGACGGCGTTCATGCCGGATCTCGAAACAACGCTGGCTCGTTTCGGCGAGGAGATCATCAAGACTTACGCAAACGCGTGAGAGGCGGGACCGCTTTGGCGTTGCCACGCCCCTGTCATTGCGAGCGATAGACAAAGAGCAACCTATCCAGCATGCTCGTTCAGGCGCGAGAGCTGGACAAAAAATAGAAAAACGGACCGGGAGGTTCAAGGAAATGCCGCTGCCCAGAGAAGATGTCGAGGCGACCACCCCAAAGTTCCTGCGCGACAAGTATGCCATTGTCGGCGTCGGCGAGACTACCTACACGCGCGGCTCGGACAAGTCGACGCGGGCGCTCGCGTCAATCGCGGTGCGCAACGCGATGGCCGACGCGGGACTCAAAGCCTCCGAGATCGACGGCATGTTGTCGTATCAGTTCAACGACTCGGTATTCTCGCCATTCGTCGCCGGCGACCTTGGTATCCGTCTCAATTTCTACATGGACGTGTTCGGCGGCGGATCGTCGACCGAAGCGCTGATCGGCATCGCGATCGGTGTCATCGAAGCCGGCATGTGCAAGACGGTGGTGATCTTCCGTTCAATGAACGGGTTCTCGCAAGTGCGGATCGGTGGCACCGGCGTGCGCTCCGCAGTGCCTGTCTCGGGCGACATGCTGCACAGCCGCGCTTATGGCTGGCAGAGTGCGGGACAGTCATTTGCCCCGACCTTCATGCGCCATATGCACGACTTCGGTACGACCGCCGAGCAGGTCGCTCATGTCCGCGTCGCCCATAGCCATCACGCTTCGAACAATCCCAAAGCCTACTACAAGAAGCGTGTCACTGCGGAAGATGTCGTCAACAGCCGCATGATCTGCAAGCCATTGCACCTGCTCGACTGTTGCGTGGAGACTGACAACGCCAATGCCATCATCGTGACCACGGCCGAGCGGGCCAAAGACCTGAAGCAGCCGCTGGTGCAAATCCGCGGCGTGGTTGGCCGCTGCTCGAAACCGCGGGTCGACATGCACTATCAGACCGGGCCGATTTCAACCGTCGCCGGTCACTACGCCAGGAACATCCTCTGGCCGAATGCCGGCGTCGGCCCGGAGGATGTCGATCTCACGGGTTCCTATGACGCCTTCACTTTCACCACCATGCTGCAACTCGAGGATTACGGTTTCTGCAAGAAGGGCGAGGGCGGCAACTACGTCTCCGACGGCACCATCATGCTCGGTGGCAAAAGGCCGAACAACACGTCAGGTGGCCATCTCTGCGAAGGCTATACCCACGGTATTGCCATGGTGATTGAGAACGTGCGTCAGCTCCGCCATGACGCGGACGATAGTTGCCCGATCGGGCCCGATGGCAAACGGCAGCATACCTACGATC
>JBOHIT010000126.1:0-23188 GCA_050726155.1 Bradyrhizobium sp. | reverse complement strand
ATCGCGTTCGCGGTCTCATCGTCCAGTCCAACGTCCTTCCGGCGCCGAAGCGCCGACAGAGCCTTGAACCGTGTAATCGCCAGCAGCCAGGTGGTAACGGCAGATCGGCCTTCGAACTTGCCAGCCTGACGCCATACGTCGAGAAAAACCTCGCTGATGAGGTCTTCCGCAACCTGTTCATCCCTGACGAGCCGAAGCCCGAAGCGGAACACCCTGACATGGTGCCTTCCGTACAGCACCTGCATGGCAAGCCGGTCGCCTTGAGCGATCCGAGCGATCAGAACTTCGTCTGAAGCCGCCTGTGTCGCGCTCAATTGCCGTCTCGCAAGATTGGTCGGGGGGAGGTGGCGGAGGGTTCGACGCCGGGGGCAAGATTCTTCACATTACGGCAATGCCCCGGATGCATGTGTGATCTACCCCACAGAAGCTGTGATCTACGCCACATAAGCGCGCCGGTCGACTTGGCCGCCGGTAAACACGAACGAAGCCCCGAATTCGGTATCATAATACAGAATTACTTTCCTAGAGAGCGCTCCACCCGGTGCGACCATACCAAGGCTTGGTCCACAAGGCAGCATCTGCTTACAGCCCAGGCTGCCACGCAAGGGTTCCGGCAGTCCGATCCGGGGAATTTCCGTTGCGAAACAGGGTAATGGCAGGGTTTTAACGGATCAGATTCGGTCGAAAAGATACCAAACCTAAAGGCTTTCCCACTTAGATTTTTTGCGGAGATCCACCAACGGCGAGACCATGGGCACCGCGGCTTCCTCACTCGTGAATCCGGCCGATCTGGATGGCGTCGGCTCCCAGCCGACGGCGAACGCCCTTGCCCGTCGCGCCAAGCAGCGCCGCCAGATCCTGATCATGATCGGCGCCAGCTACGTCATCGACGCCGGGGTCCTGCTGCTCTACGCGCAGGCCGGCTCGACACCCCTGATGATCGCCCCGGCCTATGCCGCGTCCGGCGTGACGCTGGTGATCTTCAGCATCATCCTTTCCGAGTTCGGCTTCAACGAACGCTTCAAGGATCATTATCTGGTCGCCCCGCAGGCGACCATCTGCATGCTGATCGCGCTGGCGTTCACCTATATCGCGCCGGAAGTCGGCGGCATGTTCCTCTGCACCCTGTTCATCGTGTTCAGCTTCAGTTCGCTGCGCTCGACACCCGCGCAGACCATGGTGATCTGGACCGCAATGACGATCGCCCTCGCCGGGCTGTTCCTGTTGACCGACAAGCCGATCTCGATGCCGCATGGCAATCACCTCGAGCGCTTTGCGACCTTGCTCGTGTTCGTGCTCACCATCGGACGCTGCATGTTCCTCGGGATCTTCTCCAGCTCGCTGAAGCAATCGCTCTATCAGAGCGGGTTGAAGCTCAAGGAAGCCTACAAGCGGATCGAGGAACTCGCCGAACTCGACGAGTTGACGGGTTCGTATAACCGCCGCTGCATCATGCGGATGCTGGACGAGGAGATCGCCCGCGCCGGCCGCAACGGGGCGCCCTGCTCGATTGCATTGATCGATCTCGACTGGTTCAAGCGCATCAACGATGCCTTTGGTCATCCGACCGGCGACGAGGTGCTGCGGACCTTCGCCATCACGATGTTCGCCAACATCCGCGGCATCGACCGCTTCGGCCGCTATGGCGGCGAGGAATTCCTGCTGGTGCTGCCCGATATGAGCACCGACAACGCCGTGCGTGCGCTCGACCGGCTGCGCAAAATCATTGCAGAGCTCGACTGGAGCGCATTCTCACCCGACATGAGCGTGACCATTTCCGCGGGCGTCGCAACGCTGAAACCGGAGGAGACCCCGGACACATTTCTCGCGCGCGCCGACTGCGCGCTTTATGCAGCGAAGGCACGGGGACGCAATCGCATCGCCAACGCCTGAATCGATTATTTTCAATTCCTGCGACGGAGAATCCGTCGCCGGCCTTTTGCTCCAGGATAGAGTCACATGGGTTCGAAGTCCGCTACCGCCCCGATCAGCCTGCTCGACGAACTGCAGACCACGCTCGCGCACGGAACGGTCGCCAGGCGGGTCGAGACCCTGCGTCGCGTGACCGACCTCTTCATCAACGGCGCGGTGGAGTTTTCGGACGAACAGGTCGGCCTGTTCGACGATGTCTTCCAATGCCTGATCGATCACATCGAAACGTCGGCCAGGACGTTGCTTGCCAACCGTCTCGCCCCGATCGACACCGCGCCGCCGCTGACGATCCGGGCGCTGGCATTCGACGACGTGATCGAGGTCGCGGGCCCGGTGCTGTCGCAATCGGCGCGGCTCGACGACCAGACCCTGATCGAGAACGCGCGCAGCAAGAGCCAGGCGCATTTGATGGCGATCTCGACCCGAAAAGTGTTGAGCGGCGCGGTCACCGACGTGCTGGTCCAGCGCGGCAATGACGAGGTGGTCCAGAGCACCGTCAACAATCCCGGCGCCGAATTCACCGAGCGCGGTTTTACACGGCTGGTCAGCCGCGCCGAGGGAGACGACAACCTCATGACCTGCGTCGGCCTGCGTCCGACCATTCCGCGGCATCTCTATTTGAAGCTGCTGGCCAAGGCCTCGGATACGGTGCGGCAGCGGCTGGAGGCGGCCAACCCGCAACTGGCGGGCCAGGTGCCGACCGCGGTCAAGGAAGCGACGCGGCGCGCGCGTTCGTCACCGTCGGCGCTCACCAAGAACACCGCGATTGCCCACGCGCTGGTCAAATCGCTCTACGAGGACGGCCGGCTCGACGAATTCCAGGTGGCGTCATTCGCCGAGGCCGGCAAGTTCGACGAGGCCAACGCCTCGGTGGCCGCGCTGGCCAACGTGCCGGTGGCGGTCGCCGAGAACATGATGATCGAAACCCGCGCCGAAGGCGTCATGATCCTGGCGAAAGTGGCGAGCCTTTCATGGTCCACCGTGCGCGCGATCATCAACATGCGCGACGAGTTGTCGGGCGCGGAGCCGACCGATCTCGCGGCATGCAAGGACACCTACGAAAGGTTGCGGCCGTCGACCGCGCAGCAGGTGCTGCGTTTCCATCGCATGCAACAGAACGCGCCTGCGACGGCGGCTAAAACCTGAGCAGCTTCGATCCGGCCAGCGCGCCGATCGCCGTCACCAGCGCGGTCGAGATCGTGTACCAGGTCGCCACGAACAGCGGTGAATCATCCGTGCAATGCGACGCGTAGAGCGTCGCGGCCAGGCCCGCCGACAACAATCCGGCGACGGCGCCGGCGACGGCCGGTCGCGCCGGCGCGCCGTGACGCAGCCCGATCAGCGCACCCGCCAGGATCGGCAACGACATCAGCGGGATCGCCGTCATGCAAACCCGTGAATTGTTGCCCATCATCCGCGTCATCATCGGCAACCGCTGCGGCATCATCATCTCGCCGCCGATGCCGGCGGTCAGGAGCCCAGCCGGGATCAACAGCAGCCAGCCGAAGCCGCGCAGCGAGGCCTCCGGCCGCGATAGATGCAGGCTGACGGCGATCGCCGCGCTGGCGAGCGCCAGCGTCACGGCGAATTTCAGGTCGAAGAACGGGTTGCGCATCGCGGTCATCACGTCGGGCCGGATGCCAAGCTCGGTGAAGAACATCAGGAGCGAAACCGGAGCCGCCGCGATCAGCGCCAGCATCAGCGCAAAGCCGACCGGCCGCGCCCGATGGCTATTGTCGGCGGCTAGCGTCTTGATGAGCTGGTCGGTGTCCATTCTCATTGTTCCCGTAATTTCGCCGTCAGGCTGGCAAGTCCCCGGTGCAGCGCCACCCGCACCGCGCCTTCGGTCATTGCCAGTTTGGTGGCGGTATCCTTGATCGAAGCGCTTTCGACGGCGATCGACTGCAGCACATCGCGCTGGCGCGCGGGCAACGACTGCAGCTGGGCGGCGACCTCGCCCGCCGACGCCGTCTCGACCGGGGCCTCGCCCGGGAGCACCTCGACGAAATCTTCGATGTTGACGAACACTCGCCGCCCGCGGCGGCGCAGCGCGTCGATCAGCTTGTTGCGGGCGATCGCAAACAGCCATGGGGCAAACGGGGCGCTGACGTCCCAGGTGTGCCGCTTCAAATGGACCGCCAGCAAAATGTCCTGCACGATGTCCTCGGATTGATCGACCGGTTGCCCTGCACGCGCGAGCCCACGACGCGCCGCAGCCCGGAGAACCGGCGTGACGGCCTTGAGCAGGCGATGATACGCCGTACTGTCGCCTGAAATGGCCGACCGCATCAGGTCGGTCCATTCGTCCTCACGTTCGCGCACGCGCGCTCCCACCTTGCAATTCGGCCGTTCTTTCAATTTGTTACATCCGGGCCAGCCCGATCACGAAACCGTGATTAACTACCCCGGCGTACTCTTCGTGCGCCCTCGTCGGGAATCGGCCCCGCCGGTTCCTTGCTGGCAGGCTCATACCATCGATCGCTCCGGCTCGCACCCGGCGAGCGGCCGGGCCGTGGAATGATGCGGTCACGAAGCCAACGGTTCTATCCGACAGCTGCAACGCGGCTGCCCAGCTTTTGCCCGGTCTTGCCCGAAGATTCCCTTTTTTTGCCCCGCTGTGGACACGCGGCGGGGTCTCATTTCGCTTGTGGGGCGGGCAAATGGGGAGATTGCCACATGACGGTCAAAGCCAGCGGGCGCTCGGCATTGATATTGGCGACAGGGCTGTTCGTATGTTTGGCAGGCCCCGCGCCGGCGACGGCAGCAAGCTCTGATCGCGCGGCCGCGACATCAAAGCCAGACAGCGTGACGACGGCAAAGAGCGCCCGGCAGGGCGTCCGCCACTGGAAGCGTTACGCGCGCCGATCGGGCAAGCTAGCGTCGAAACCCGCCGAGACCAGGAAAGCCGCCAACAAAGACGTCGCCGACGCCTCGACCGCGAACACGCTCACGATCCCGGCGTCGGTCGCCAATGCCAATGCGCAACTGGCGTCCGCCGAGGCCGCCCCTGGCAGCGCCCAGGCGATGACGGCAAAGGCCAACATCCTGCTGGCGGCAGCCGACAGGCCGGGCGAAGCGCAGCCCGCGACCGACGCGGCGGTCTCCTCCGATCAACTCAACGATCTCGATCGCGCCCTGCAGCAGAACCCGGTGACGCAGACCGTTGCGATGGCCTCGGCCAAACCCTCCCCTGCGGCGCCCGTGCTGGCTTCCAGCAATGAGAGTTCGGCCTGGGATCAGACCTCGCTGATCGGAAAGATCTTCATCGCCTTCGGCGCTTTGCTGACGATGGCCTCCGCCGCGCGCATGTTCATGGCGTAAGTAGCCGGACACCGGACGCGGCGAAATGCGTCTGGGCGCCGCTGCCAGCCCACTTGAAGCCCATCCCGCCAGCGGGCACATTGCCTGCGACATCAGGCACCGGGGTGGACCATGGCTACGTTCGAATTCATCATTGTCGAGAGCAAGGGCGCGGTCGGCATTATTACGCTGAACCGGCCGAAGATGCTCAATGCGCTGTCGTTTGGCGTATTCCGCGAAATCGCCGCCGCCGTCGATGACCTCGAGGCCGACGACGCCATCGGATGCATCCTGGTCACCGGCAGCGAAAAGGCCTTTGCGGCCGGCGCCGACATCAAGGAGATGCAGCCCAAAACCTTCATCGACATGTTCTCCAGCGATTTTGCCGCCATCGGCGGCGACCGCATCGCCACCTGCCGCAAGCCGACCATCGCGGCGGTCAGCGGCTATGCGCTTGGCGGCGGCTGCGAACTGGCGATGATGTGCGACATCATCATTGCTTCCGACACGGCTAAATTCGGTCAGCCGGAAATCACGCTCGGCACCATCCCGGGTATCGGCGGAACCCAGCGCCTGACGCGCGCGATCGGCAAGTCAAAGGCGATGGATCTCTGTCTTACCGGCCGGATGATGGACGCGGCGGAAGCCGAGCGTTCGGGCCTGGTCAGCCGCGTCGTGCCGGTGGACAAATTGATGGACGAAGCGCTGGCGGCAGCAGAAAAAATCGCCTCGATGTCGCGCCCGGCGGCCGCGATGGCCAAGGAAGCCATCAACCGCGCGTTCGAAACGCCGCTATCGGAAGGCATGAGCGTCGAGCGCAATCTGTTCCACTCGACGTTTGCGCTGGAAGACCGTTCCGAGGGCATGGCCGCGTTCATCGAGAAGCGCAAGCCGGTGAACAAGAACCGGTAAAGTGCCGTCATCCTGAGGTGCGCGCTCTTGCGCGCCTCGAAGGATGGACACAACCCGTGGCCCATCCTTCGAGACGCTGCTTCGCGGCTCCTCAGGATGACGCTGCGGTTGCGGCCTGCTACCCCACGCGGCTCCGCACCAGCGCCGCACTAACCAGCGCGCGATAGGCGCGCTCGGCCAGCGTCGCGGGACGGTCGAGGCCAAGCCGCGCCAGGCATTCGCTGTCCGCCGCATCCGCCTCACGCGTGAATCCCTCCCATAACAGACCGGGCAACCGCAGTGGCGTGCGCTGTGCATCCCGCAGCAATTGCAGGGCCGGGATCAGCCGCTGTTCGGTCTCGGTGAAATCGCTGCCGAACGGGAATGACGGCAGCAGGCCGGCCTCGCGCGCGGGCTTCAGCGCGGCCGCGATCGCTTCCGGAAAATTCTCGCGATGCGCAGACGGAATTTCAAATACCTTCGGCAGCTTGCCGGCATCCTTGGCGACCTTTACGAGTTCGGCCTGGAAGCGGGAGTCGGTCACGCCAAGCATCGCGGCGATGGTTTCAGCGTCGGATTTTCCTCTGACATCGGCGACGCCATATTCGGTGACGAAGACATCGCGCAGATGCCGCGGAATGGTCTGATGACCGTAGTTCCAGAGGATGTTGGATTGGGCCTTCGCGCCAGCCTGCCGTGTCGCTTCCAACGCGAGCACGGATCGCGCGCCCTGTAGCGCGAACGCCTGCGCCACGAAATTATACTGGCCCCCGACACCGCTCACGACCTGGCCATTCTCGAGGCCGTCGGAAATCGCTGATCCCATCAGGGTGGCCATCATCGCATTGTTGACGAAGCGGGCATCGACGCGGGCGCGGCGTTTTGCGTCCTCGTCGCCATAAAGCTGGTTGGTGAACGACACCGGCATCATCTGGATGCGCGCGATCTGTTCCGGCGGCATCTCGCGCAAGCTTCGATAGAACGCCTTCGGCCCGAGGAAAAACGCGCCGTGCAGCGTCACGCCGTCGACCTCGCGCTTGAGGATGCCGGCGTCGATCAGGCCGAGAAATGCCTCGAACAGCATTTCGCTGACGCCGTAGAGCCCCTTCTCGAACGGTCCGGCTTGCGGTGCCGTCTGTTCTGGCGCGAGCCGTTTCATGATGGTTTGAAATTGCGCATTGTCGCGGTGACGAACGATCAGGCCCTGCGCCAAGGCGTCGCCGACCTGCCCGATCCCGATTTGCAGCGTACCGCCGTCGGGCACGATCCCGGCGGCATGCAGGCCGATCGCATATTTGGTGTCGCTGATCGGTTCGGCCGGTGGCGCGAACAGCGGAAAATCCGTCTCGGGGCTATCGAGCACCGCACTGAATTCGTCGCCTGCGAGATCGCCGGCGCCGGGCATGAACGGCAGCTCGGAATTGACCTGGCCGACCAATCTGAACGACGCCCTGCCCTCGGCACGCGCGCGCAGGATGTCCAGCGTAGTGTCGGTGTTGCAACTCAGGCTGTAGCGCGCGACGCCAGCCTCGACGCGCTTGGCCACCAATTGGGTGACGACATTGAGGCCGCGCGCCAGAAGATATGACGCGGCATGGGTATAGTTCGCAGAGATATAGTGCTGCTGCGGATATGGCACCTGCAGCCATTTTCCGGCCAGGAAAAAGAACTCGATCACCTGGATGTTGGGTGGCAGCACGCCGGCGTGCAGCGCACCCGCGTAGGTCAAATCGGGATAGCCGCCGAACAGCCGGTCGATCACCGGACCGATAAAACGCTTTTCAAGCAAACTGCCCGGCCTCGGCTTTTCCAGCGTCAGCGCGGAAAACAAGGTCAGGTTGATCGAGCGGTCGGCGACCGCGCGGGCGTAGAGCGCATTGATGATGTGGTTGGCCTTGCCGAGCCCAAGCGGTAACCCAACCACGAGGTTGGTTCCGACATCGCGGATGATGTCTTCCGCGATCGCTTCGGGGTCGGAAAACAGCTTTGGCATCAAAATGCGGACCCGGGCACAACTGGACGCCGCTCACCCAGGAATCGGGCACGGGCCGCTGAAAGCTATAACCGATTTGTCATCCGCCCGCGTCTGTGACGAACCGGCAACAGCCAAGCGCCGAATTCCTGTGGTGATGTCGCGCGACCGTTTGCCAGTGGCGGCACCGCCCCCTAAACAGGTAGATGTGACGAGGCCGTCGGCGGGGGCGGATGGGCCTCAGGGTGTTGCGGGATCAGATGGTTGGGCGTGCCGCTAGATTTGGCCACGTGACAAGGCGCGTGCTTCGATCGGGCATTTGCCTTGCGGCGGTGATTTGTGTGGTTTTTGCCGCCAGCGCCCAAGCCGAGAACCTCCCTGACGCCCTGGCCAAGGCCTACCAGACCAACCCTCAACTCAATGCCGAACGGGCGCGCCAGCGCGCCACCGACGAGAACGTGCCGCAGGCGCTGGCGGGCTACCGGCCGCAGATCGTCGCCAGCCTCACCGCCGGTCTGCAGGCGGTCCGCAACCTCCTGCCCGACAACACCGTCCAGTCTGCCACCCTGAAACCCTGGACCATCGGGGTAACGGTGACCCAGACGCTGTTCAACGGTTTCAAGACCGCCAACAGCGTCCGCGTGGCGGAACTGCAGGTGTCGTCCGGTCGCGAGGCCCTGCGCAATGTCGGCCAGGGCGTGCTGCTCGACGCCGTCACCGTCTACACCAACGTGCTGGCCAATCAGTCGCTGGTGACCGCGCAGCGTTCCAACGTCGCATTCCTGCGCGAGACCCTCGCCATCACCCAGAAACGCCTCAATGCCGGCGACGTCACGCCGACCGATACCGCACAGGCCGAGGCGCGCCTGAGCCGCGGTCTCGCCGACCTCAACGCCGCCGAGGTTGCACTCGCCATCAGCCAGGCCACCTATACCCAGGTCATCGGCAACCCGCCGGCGCAATTGGGCCCCGCCGAGACCGTTGACCGCTATCTGCCGCGCAGCCGCGATGACGCCACCGGCCTCGCGTTCCGGGAGCATCCCGCGGTGCTTGCGGCCGGGTTCGACGTCGACGTCGCCTTCACCAGCATCCGCGTCGCCGAAAGCAGCCTGATGCCGACGATCACGCTGCAGGGCAGCGCCAGCCGCAGCAAGCAGTCGGATTCCACGCTCGGCACCTTCGGCACCGACCAGGCCTCGGTAGCCGGCCAGCTCACCCAGCCGATCTACGATGGCGGTATGGCGGCGTCGCAGACCCGGCAGGCCAAGGAAATCTCCGCCCAGAGCCGGCTCGTGCTCGACCAGGTCCGCAACCAGGCCCGCACCGCGGCGATCGGCGCCTGGGTCGCCAATGAAGGCGCCAAGGTCGCGGTGACCGCTTCCGAATCCGAAGTGCGCGCCGCAACGGTCGCCTTGCAGGGCGTGCAGCGCGAGGCCGCGGGCGGCCAGCGCACCACGGTCGACGTCCTGAACTCGCAGCAGGATCTGATTTTGGCGAAGGCGCGCCTGATCGGTGCACAGCGCGACCGCGTGATCGCCTCCTACACATTGCTCAGCGCCATCGGACGGCTCGACGTCAAGACGCTGGCCCTCAACACGCCGGATTATCTGCCGGAAGTGCATTACCATCAGGTGCGCGACGCCTGGCACGGCCTGCGCACGCCGTCGGGACAGTAATTCGCAACTTTTCTGCGGTTGTTAACTCGTCGCTGATCATGTCCGGCATTTTTCATCTCCGGGAATCTGCACTAGCCTAGAACTCGATCTGATTTGACTGCGCTCGATTTCGATCGATTGCTGCGAGGCCTCGTGATCTCAAACATCCTGCGCTGGTCGGGCAACACCTTGCTCGGGCTCCTGCTGTTGCTGGCCCTGGTGATCTTTGCGTTCCGGATGGCCGCATCGATCCGCGAAACTCACACGCGCGCCCAGTTGGCGCCGCCGTCGGGCCATCTGGTGCCGACCAGTTCCGGCGGTGTGTTCGTGCAGGAAAAAGGTCCGGCCGACGGAGTTCCCGTGGTGCTGTTTCACGGCACAGCCGCGTGGAGTGAACTCTGGCGGCACACGACGGGGGTGCTGGCCGCCGCCGGCTTCCACGTCATCGCCCTCGATCTGCCGCCGTTCGGGTTTTCGGATCGTCCGGGCAGCTATACGCGGCAGGACCAGGCTGCCCGCATTAACGATGTACTTGTCCACCTGAAGGCCAAGCCCGCGATCATCGTTGGCCATTCCTTTGGCGCCGGTGCGGCCACCGAACTCGTGATGCGTTATCCCGACCGGGCGCGGGGATTGGTGCTGGTGGATGCGGCGCTGGGACTGACCGCGGCCCCCTCCGATGCCCCATGGATCATTCAGCCAAAATGGATTCGCGAAATTTTGGTATCGCTGACCATCACCAACCCGGTGGCGACCAAGACGCTGCTGGAGTCCCTGATCGAGAAAAAGGAACGGGCGCTGCCCGAATTCGTCGCCATCCTGCAACGGCCGACGACGCAGCGCGACACCACCTCCGACATCGCCGACTGGCTGTATTACTTCCTCGGCGCCGACCGCGACGCCGTGAGTGCCGACCGCTCCGCCTATGCCCGCACCAAACTCCCCGTCGCGATCCTGTGGGGCGACAAGGATAACGTGACCCCGGTCGAACAGGCGCTCGATTTACGCACGCTGCTGCCTCCGGAAACCACTCTGAGTTTGCTCCCCGGACTCGGCCACATTCCGCAGATCGAGGACCCCGCTTTATTCAACGATGCCCTGCTCAAGGCGCTCGGAAAACTCTAGAGCATCGGTTCCGATCGCATCAGAACCGATGCTCTATATTCTTGTTTGACGCGTTTTCTTCACGCGAACCGGTATCCACTTCGCTCGAAAACGCTCTAGACTCACGGCAGATTCGAGAAGGTGGAGACATCATGGATATCATCAGATTGTGCGCTTGGGGCTACGCGGCCCTGCTCGGCTTCGTGATCCTGACTGGATACATCCCGGCCTTCATCGACCAGAACGACATGATCTTCGGCCTGTTCCGCCGCACCTGGTATGCCGACGGGCTGCATCTGGTATCCGCGCTGTGGGCCGCCGCCGCGGCATTGACCTCGCGCCGGGCCTCGGAACTGTTCTTCCAGTTGTTCGGCGCCTTCTACTTTGCCGACGGCGTGCTCGGTCTTCTCACCGGCTCGGGCTATCTCGACTTCGGCATCCTGATCAACGGCATCCGCGACCTGCCGCTGATGACGCGGGTGTTCACCAACGCGCCGCATCTTGGCCTCGGCGGTGTCGCGATCCTGATCGGCTATCTGCTGGCGCCGCGGACGCGGGCCGCCGTCCATGCTTAGGTGCCTGCGGCGCATTCTTTCCGTCATCGCGACCCTGATCGCATTGTCGGTGCTTGTGCCGCTGGCCTATGTCGAGGGCACCTGTCGTCCCTCTTCGTCAGCTTCGGTGTCAACTACCCCATTCGTGACGCTGCCGGCGATCAATGAGCCGCGCTACCAGCGCAAGCAGAACAACACGTTCTTCACCTTTCCCGAATGGTACATCGTCTATTCGTTCGAGGATTTCGGCCGCTTCCTCGACCGCTCCAGCGAAAGCCATTTCAACTATCTCGGGCATATCTTCGGCTTCTGGCGTAGCTTCTGCACCATCAACCAGGCGGTGCCACGAAGCGGTGAATCGCTCACCGAAGTCAAAACCATGATCTACATCATCGGCGTCAGCTACTCGATCGAGTATGCGATCAAGGGGCTTTACGAGAACACCATCGGCCGCGTGTTCGAATGGATCAGGGGTGAGGAACGCACTCCGCAAGATCTCTACGCCCGCAAGGTGCTGCAGGACTATGCCGCGTTTCTCTACACCGTTCCCTGGTTCAAGTTTCCGTTTCGCGAGAAGCTCGATGGATTGATGGCGATCACGGCGCGAACCGAGAGCCCGCTCCGCACATGGGAACGCAGTTTCGCGCTTGGCACCGAATATTACATCAAGGTCGGGTACGCCGCCTTGATCCAGAAAGCGCTCGATGCCGGCGGCGATGATGAGCCCCGCGACATCATGTTCGCGGTCGCGACGCTGCCGCCGGCGGTGCTGGCAAAGGAGCCGCGCTTAAAACCGATCCGCGCGCTGACGCCGCAATGGCAGCTGGTGCAGGCGCCGCGCTACAAGGACTTGACCGAAATCCTGCAGAGCCTGCTCGATCAGGGTTTTGGCCTTGCCGAGATCGCCGGCAACCACGACATCCTGATCACGGTGATCGCACCCGATGCCGCCAAGCTCGACGTCAAGGGGACGACGGAACTGTTTTCACTGGAGCTTGATGGCAAACCTGGCTTCCGCCGCGCCGGCCTGAAGGCTAGGATCGACCGTCTCGTCGATATCAACCGCGACCTCAAGGCCAGGGGCGTGAGCATCGAGCATTTTTATGACTACTGAGGCGCTTCATTATCATTGGCTGCGGCCGTTGCGCCGGATCGCGGGTGGCTTCGCGGTCGTGGCGTGCGGCTGGCTTGCGATCATGGTCGCTTTGACGTTCGGATCGGCGCCGGGCAAATCGATGGCCATCATCGGCCCGCCGGCGCAGGCGCTGGCCATAATCGCCAGGGCCAATGGCCGCGTGCTGGCGGCCAGCGACTATGTCACCTTCGCCCGCTCGGACGATGCCGGCTTCGTCGCCCGCCTCTATGCAGCGGGCGCGCTTTTGGTATTGGACGCCGAGCAAGCCGGCGGCTGCAGCGGCCTGCCGCCAAAGCGCATTGCGCAATTATGACTGGCTGAATCCTGGAAACTCTTTCGTCATGGCCGGGCTCGTCCCGGCCATCCACGTCTTCCTTGCTCAAGTACCGCAAGGACGTGGATGCCCGGCACAAGGCCGGGCATGACGGAATATTACGACGCGTACTTCTGATAGAACGTGTTGGTGAACATCTCCGCCGGATCGTACTTCCGCTTCGCCGCGAAGAAGTCGTTGATCTGCGGATACGACCGCTGCAACTGATCCTTCGAATAATAGAGCTGGTAGGGCAGAAAAAAACGGCCCTTGTGCGCGACCGTGAGATCGATCAGCTCTTCCGTCGCCTTCTTCATCCGCGCGTTGCCCTCGTCATCCGTGGTCTGGTTGATGTAGAGCACCAGCGAGAACGCCGGCTCCGGCGAATAAGTCAGGAAGTTGTCTTCTTGATGCACGATGCGCACCGATGCGTTCAGGAGATTGGTCTTGTTGTCGGTCAAGACCTTGCGCATGCCGTCGACAAAGGAGACGAACTGGCTTCGCGGGATGAAATATTCGTGCAGGATATCGGTGTCGTTGGGCAGCGAGTTGCGCAAATACGGCACGGAATCGTGCATCGGGTCGTTACGGTTGACGAGGCACGCTTCCGCCGATCCGAGTGCCTGCGTCCGCGTCACCGTGCAGGTTTCCATCCGATGCTCGATGTGTTTTTCGGACAGCCATTTCAGTTCCTGGAACAGCGGCCCCTGCTTGGACAAGTTGATCATCAGCCGCCGCAACTTGGTGCCTGAGACTTCGCCAAGCGGCTCGCGCTTGAAATCTGTCCCGTCGGCCTTGGTGTAAGTATAGAGCAGCAATTCCTGCAGGAAACTGCTCGGCGCGGTTGAGAGGTGGCCATACATCAGGCCGATATTGCTGTCCTTCTCGATCTGGTTGGCGAACAGCGCTGGAAATTCCTTGTAGTCCATCACGCGCCGACCGGTCTGGTAGACCAGATTGTCCGATATATCGAGTTCGGCCTCGATGATGACGCCGAACAGGCCGTAGCCGCCGACCACGAGGTTGAACAGGTCCGTGTTCTCGGTCGCCGACACAGTGCGCTGTGCACCGTCCGCCAGCATCACCCGCATCGACTTGATCGATTTGCGAAGCGCGCCGGCCTGATGGTCCATGCCATGGGCATTGACCGAGATCGAACCGCCGACGCTGAAAATATCGGTCGACTGCATCGCGCGCACCGCAAAGCGCGGATGCAACAAATTCTGGATTTCATGCCAGGTCGCGCCGGGCTGCACGGTGATCGATCGTCGGCTCTCGTTGAGCACGATCTTGTTGAAACCGCGCATGTCGAGCACGACGCCGCCCTTGCGGAACGCCTGCCCGCCCATGCTGTGGCGCACACCGGCGGTGGTGACCGAGAGCTTGTTGTCGCGCGCAAACGCCAGCGTCCTGGCGATATCGTCGACGCTGCGCACCTCAACCACGCCGTAGATTTCGGTCTTGTTGAGACAGCTGGCGTCATTGATGCTGCCGCCGAGCTGCGACCACTTCACGTCCTTCAGCGGCACGACCGCCTTGATCCGTTCCAGATCGATCTTTAGGTCGTTCTTGGCCTGCTCGCCGCCCCCGACCGGCGGCCCGCAATCCTTTTCGCCATTGGGATCGGCGGCAAGCGCCTGCAGTTTGCGGTAGCCGTAGACCCCGAGCAGCACCACGACGACCGCGGCAATGGACGCCCCGGTTTTGAACTTTTGTGAAAATTTTCGCATAAACTGATTCCAGATGATGTCAGATAGTCCGGGCGGGCGGGTGATTAGTCAAACCAGAGCGACCCGCGGTTCGATAGACCGCCGACCTTACTGATTGATAAATCCAGATATTCCGATGAAAAGCTGCCGCATTCACATCACCGGCGCGTCGGGTTCAGGAGTCACCAGCCTCGGCCGAGCTTTGGCCGATTCGCTGGCGATGCCGCATCATGACACTGACGATTATTTCTGGCGACCGACCATCCCGCCCTATCGGGAAACGCGTGAGGCCGACGAGCGCCTGAAGCTGATGCGCAAGATATTTTTGCCGCGTGCGGATTGGATGCTGAGCGGTTCGCTCAACGGCTGGGGCAATCCGCTGATCCCCGATTTTGACCTGGTGGTCTTCCTCGTTACCCGCGCGACATCCGCGTACAGCGCCTGCGCGCCCGTGAGACCGCGCGTTTCGGTACCGAGGCTGCGGCTTCGGGCGGATGGCGGCACAAGGAGATCGAGGAATTCATCGAATGGGCGTCAGGCTACGATGACGGCAATGTCAGCCGCAGTCTGGCGCAGCACCAGACCTGGCTTGCCAAAATGCCCTGCCCCGTGCTGCAGCTGAACGGGTCGCGGCCGTTGCCGGAACTGGTCGAGGAGGTGCGCCGGGCGATCGGCGATCAAGCTAGTCCCAAGTAGCATTCGCCCTTCCCGCAACGAGCCTGCCACGATAGTCTCGCGCGCAAGACCGTGGCGGCGCAACGCCCGGCGCAGTCAATGGGGAGAACGCCATGCGGCATTTGCTGAAGCCGATCGCTTTGATCGCAAGCGTTATCGGCCTAGCCAGCCCCTCAACCGCAAAAGTCCTGAAATTCGAGATTACCCGCGTGGACTCGCCCGCGTTCGAGGGACGCAGCTTCGGCGCTGTCGGCACCTACGACCGGATCATCGCGCGCGCCACCATCGCGGTGTCGCCGGACGATTCCCACAATTCTGTTATCGTCGACCTTGACCGTGCGCCGCACAATCCGAAAGGCGTGGTGCGGGCCGTGGCCGACGTCGAGATTCTGCGGCCGACGGTCGCCGCCAACGGCAATCGCCGGCTGCTCTACGAAGTGGTCAATCGCGGCGGTAAGCCGGGACTGGCGCTGTTCAACGACAACCCCGTGGGCGTCAACGATCCCGTCAAGGCGTGGGATGGCGGCAACGGCTTTCTGATGAATCGCGGCTACACGCTGGTGTGGAGCGGTTGGCAGGGCGATGTCGCTCCCGGCGGCGGGCGGATGACGTTCTCGCCGCCCGTCGTGCCCGACATCACTGGCCTCGCACGCGAGGATTTCATCTTCGATCACTCCGACAATCCGGCCGTAGCGGCATTGAATTATCCTGCCGCCGACCTCGACCCGACACAAGCGAAGATCAGCGTGCGGCAGCGTGAGGCCGATCCGCGTTCGACGCCTGCTGGGCTGGAAGTCAAATTCGAGAGCCCGACCAAAATTTCGATCAAGCGGCCGGAAGGTTTTGACGCCGGCGCGATCTACGAATTCATCTACACCGCCAAGGATCCGAAGGTGATGGGCCTTGGCTTTGCCGCAACCCGTGACATCGTCTCGTTCCTGCGCCACGACGCCGCGGATTCGGAAGGCACCGCCAATCCCGTCGCGGGCCGGATCGACCGTGCGATCGGCTTCGGCCTCTCGCAGAGCGGCCGCTACCTGCAGGACTATCTCTATCTCGGCTTCAACGCCGATGAAGCCGAACGCACTGTCTTCGAAGGATTGATGCCGCATATATCCGGCGGCAAGAAGACGTTCACCAATTATCGCTTCAGCCAGCCCGGTCGCTCGCCGTACCAACACGCCGACATGCTGTATCCCGGCGCGGACTTTCCTTTCACCTATCCCGTGATCACGGACACGCTGACCGGAAAATCCGACGGCCTTCTTGCTCGCTGCCTTGCCGCCGGGAACTGCCCGAAGATCATCAAGACCGACAGCGAGATAGAGTTCTATCAGCAGCGGGCGTCGTTGGTGGTGACGGACACCAAGGGCAATCCGCTCGCGATGCCGGACAATGTCAGGCTGTTTTTCCTGTCGAACCTGCAGCACTATTCGCTTGCCAATGCCAAATCGGAATTGGCAAAGACCTGCGCGTTTCCGACCAACCCGCTGAACGCCGGCCCGCCCGTGCGGGCGCTGCTGATCGCACTCGATGCGTGGATCAGCAACGGCACGCCGCCGCCGGCAAGCCGCTATCCGAGCCGCGCCGACGGCACACTGATGCCACCGGCAATTGACGAAGTCGGCTTCCCCCGCGTTCCCGGCTTTGGCTATCCAAGCCGGATTGCCCAGCCGGTATTGCTGAAGGCCGACCAGATGCCTCCAGAGAGGGGCGATGCCTATCCGGTGTTTGTGCCGAAGACCGATGCGGACGGCCGTGCCGTCGCCGGATTGCATCTGCCGACGCTCGCGGTACCGACCGCGACCCATACCGGCTGGAATTTGCGCAAAGCCGGCTTTGCCGAAGGCGAGTTGTGCGACAACAACGGCTCGATGATCCCCTTCGCTCCCACGAAAGAGGAGCGGTTGAAGGCCGGCGATCCGCGGCTATCAATGGCGGAGCGTTACCCGAACCCCGGTGATCGCGCGACGGCGATCGCGAAGGCGGCGCAGCAATTGGTGCAGGATCGACTGTTGCTGGAGGAAGATGCGAAGCTGTATGCACCAAACGTCGACTAACGGAGCCGACCAACACCATTCGAAGGTGAAATTCACAAAACAGAACACGCAGGGAGAACACCAATGCTGACTCGACGCAGTATGATGCTTGCCTCCATCGCCGCCGGAGTGACCATGAGCAGCCGAACCGTTCTTGCCAAAGCCGCGCAGCCGGCGACGCCGGTGAATTTCGACATCCCGGCCGGCGCCTGCGACTGCCATACCCACATCCACCCGGACCCCGCCAAGTTCCCGTTCTTTGCCGGCCGCGTCTATACACCGGAGCTGGCGTCGCCCGAGGAAATGTCGGCCCTGCACAAGGCGCTGAAGATGGAACGCGTGGTGATCGTCACGCCGAGCATCTACGGGCCCGATAATTCCGCCACCCTGTTCGGCATGGCGGCGCGCGGGGCCACCGCGCGCGGCGTCGCCGTGATCGACGACAAGACATCGGAGGCGGATCTCGACGCCATGGGCAAGGCCGGCATCCGCGGCATCCGGCTCAACCTCGCCACCGGCGGCGTCAACGACCCGACAGTGGGGCGGCCGCGGTTTTCCGCCGCCGTCGAGCGCATCAAGGCGCGCGGCTGGCATGTGCAGCTGTTCACCAGCCTTGCGATGATTACCGCGATCAAGGATCTTGTTCTGGCCTCGCCGGTACCGGTCGTGTTCGACCATTTCGGCGGCGCGCAGGCAGCCCTCGGCGTCGGCCAGCCCGGCTTTGCCGATCTGGTGGAACTGGTGAAATCAGGCAAGGCCCATGTGAAGATCTCCGGCGCCTATCGCGCCTCGAAGCTCGGGCCGGACTTCGCCGACGCCACCCCGCTAGCGCAGGCGCTGATCGCAGCCAATGCCGATCGCATTGTCTGGGGCACCGACTGGCCGCATCCGGATTCGGTGACACCACCCGGCAAGCAGATCAGCGACGTCACGCCGCTGTTCCAGATCGACGACGGATTGCTGCTCAACCAGCTGCCGGTGTGGACGTCGGATGCCGGTGTCCGCAAGAAGATCCTGGTCGACAACCCGGCGCGACTGTACGGGTTCTGAGATGGACGAAACCGCATTCCAGCCGCCGCCGAAACCGCTCGAAACCATCATGGCGGAGACGCGCGGACTAGGCTTTCAAAGCTGGTGCTGGCCGCAGGTCGGCGCCTTGCTGCGAGTCATGGCCAGTTTGAAACCCGGCGGCCGCCTGCTTGAGATCGGCACCGGCACCGGTGTCGGAACCTGCTGGTTGCTGGACGGCATGGACGCGTCTGCCCGGCTGGCCACTGTCGATATCAATGCCAAAGTGCAATCCGTTGCCCGGTCTCATTTGGGAGCAGATCCGAGGCTGACGCTACTTTGCGAGGATGGTGCGGCGGTGATACGGCGCGAACCGACGGGTTCCTTCGACCTGATTTTCGCCGATGGAGGGGCGGGCAAACATACCCTGCTTGACGAAGCGCTCGCGCTGTTGCGCCCGGGCGGAATCTACATCTGCGACGACACCAAACCCCATCCGATGTGGCCTCCCGAACATGCAATAAAGATTCCGCCGCTGATGGAAGCGCTCGCCGCACGGCAGGACTTTCGCCGCGTCTATATCGATTGGTCGAGCGGCGTGGTGGTGATGGTCAAGACAAGCGGATAACTCTTACGGATTTTGAGCGCCCGCCCCCTTGGCCACCTGAGCAAATTGTCCCTGCGTTTCCGCGCCATGGCTGCACAGCCATTCTCCGGCCTTGCGCAGGCCGCCGAACGGGAACAGGTGGAAACCCACGATCGACGCCGTCGCGTTTGCGGGGGCGACGCGCAAACCCCGGACGACGTCGTCCGGTCCGGTATCGGTCAGGAGGCGGCCGAACCGACCGATCTGGCTGCGCAACGCGCGCATCGAATTGCCGACGCCGCAACGGAGCGCGAACTTTGTCAGCGTCGCCGGCGTCGCCGGAGCGGCGAGCCCGACGATCACGGGAAGGTCGATGGCGGCGGCATTGAGCGCGGCGATCCATTGCAGGATCGGGCCGCTTTCAAAGCAGAATTGCGTGACGATATCGACCTGGATATTCGTTCGCCGTCCCCAGTCGCGCCATGCGCCGAGCCCTCTCAGTGCGTGTTCCTGCTCGAGGAACGGATGGCCCTCGGGGTGGCCGGCCATGCTCAGGCGCGTGATGCCATGCGCCTCGATCAACCCGCTGCCGCAAACATCAAGCGCCGATTTGAAGGGGCCTTTGGCGGCCGCGACATCGCCCGCGATCAGGAGAATGCGCGTGACGTCGGCCTCGCCCCGCAGCCGAGCCAGGAAATCATCGAGCGCGGGCTGCGAGACCATTTCACGGGCCGCGATATGCGGCACCGGATTGAAGCCCGTGCGGCGCAAGGCGGTCGCGGTCTCGATGTTGTGGCGATAATTGTCGCCGGGCAGAAACGTGATGGTGACATCGATGCCCGGCGCAAAGTGCTCGCGCAGCTCCGGCAATTGACGGCCATGCGAGGAGATTTCGACGCTGGCCGATGGCAGAAGTGCTGCGAGTTCGCTGGAGCAGGCGTGGTCGGGCGCGGTCATGGACGCCTCCCCCAGTCAAGCCGGCGCGCGGCGGCGCGAGATCACATAGGTTTCGTCGTTGAACCAGAGCCCGCCGTATTTCTTGAGCACCCTGTCGGTGGCTTCGAGGTAGCGGCCGTCGCGGACCACTTCCGACAGCCTGACATCCTCGATCTGCGCGACATAAATTGCCGCATTCCAGGCCGCGAACAGCGTCGAGGTTCCGATCGGCCCGGAGACCTCATCGGGGAGTGTGTGCATGCGGTAGCGGAAGATCGAGCGCGCATCGGACGAGGCGTTGAAATTGTAATGCCGGGCCGCGGCGCCGAGCTCGTGCTTGACCTGGCGCAGGATCGCGTAGCGGTCGGTCTTGAAGGGATCGTCGCCCGGCCAGACCTGGTCGATGATCTCGATGCCGGGATCCTTGCCGTGCGAATGGATGCCGATCAACCGCCCGCCCGGCCGCAGCGATCTGACCAGCGGCGTCACCACCTTGGAGGCCTTGAACTCGACGCTGGCCCGCGCTCGATAGGGCTGCGAGGCGATCACGAGATCATAATCCGCCATCACCCGTCCCGGCCGCGGCATGATCGGATCGAGCAGGAACGAATGATCCTCGCGCCGCAGCGTCAGCACGATCGGCCGTTGATAGACCGGATTACCGGTAGCCGGGCTGATGCCGGCGCGCCAGTTTTCGGCCAAGAATCCCTCCAGCTCGCCGATCTGCTCGGCAAAGCCATGCGCGGTATTGCCGGACAGCGTGACGTCCTTCCAGATCAGGCCTTGCGCAGCAGTGGCCGAGCGCGGCGTCAGCCACGGCGCTTCGGCATAATAGAGATTGGTGACAACCAGCACAGTGGCGGGATGCTCGAACAGCCGGTCCGCCATTTTCTCCAGCATCAGGCGAACGTCTTCGTAGCTGATTTCCTTGGCGACGACGTAGAGCGGCATGGTGGGGAAGCGCGCATGCACCGCCCGCATCACCCGCGACAGCACGGTGCCGTCGCCGACCCCGGCATCGAAAATCCGCAGCGCCGGCGGCGTCGGCTGCAGATTGCCGAGCTCGAGTGAAATGCGGTGGCCGACCTCGGTCTTCTCGCTGCAGGTCGAGACGAACAGCAGGTACTTTTGCCGGTTGTCGAAGAATCGGAATCCCGGCGGGGCGATCGCCGCAGGGGCGGCGCCGTTGAGCGGCTTGGCGATCGGCGACGGCTTGCTCGGCGTCGACGGTGAAGCGGGACGGTGCTCGGTCAAATAGGCGCGGACCTTGTCGAGCGTGCCGGTGGTGATCTTGGCGCCGTCGCGCAGCCGCGACACCAGCTTGCCGTCATTGACGACGAGCCGCCCAAAGGTGGATTCAGCGGTCTGCGTCGCGCGGCAATAGTCACGGATCTCGCCGAGTATCTGCTCGGCGGTGGCGCCCGATGGCGCGGGCGGATGACCCTGGCTTTCCTCGATCCGCATGGCGATCTCCTGCGGTTGTCCCTGACGTCATCAGGGGACGGCCGGAGGACCGCGTCAACCACAATCGGAGTGGGCAGATGATATGGGCGTGTGCCCACAAAGCAATCCATCTGCACAGCTTGGAAAACCCGGATCAGGACTGCCGCCTGTTCAGGCGGCAGCCGGAGCTTTGGTGTTGAGGCGCTGGCGCATCCACAGGCCGGCTTCGTCGATGGCCGCGAGACCTGCGCGGATAAACACGTGAAACAGCGGCCATGCGTGCGGCATCTCCGGCCAGACATGCAGCTTCACCTCAACGCCCACCATCGCCGCGTGATCGGCGAAGGTCAGCGAGTCCGACAGCAGCACTTCCTCGCTGCCGACCTGGATCAACATCGGCGGCAGCCCGGTGGGGTCCGCCCGCACCGGTGACGTGAAGGCATTGTCGGGTTTGCCACCGAGATAGGCGGCGGAGACCATTTCGATCCCTTCACGGGTGATGATCGGGTCGCGCGCACCGACCTTTACATAGGACTCGCCTGCCGTCGTCATATCCAGCCACGGGCTCAGCAGATACAGGCCGCCCGGTAGAGGCAAACCGTCCTCGCGAAGCTTCAGCAGCAGCGCGGTCGCAAGATTGCCGCCGGCGGACTCACCGCCGACAACGATATCCCCGGGTGCGATGCCAGTCGCTAGGATCTGCTTGTAGACCTTCAGCGCATCCTCGAGTGCGGCGGGATAGGGATGTTCGGGCGCCAGTCGATAGTCGATGTGAAAGGCGGTGACGCCAACCGCGACCGCAAAGCGCGATACCAGATGACGATGGCTCTGGAGGCTGCCGAACACATGGCCGCCGCCGTGCAGATAAAGCAGCGCTTTGCCCGGTGCCGCACCGGTGGGCGTGATCTTCTCTGCAGGGACGCCTGATAGATCAAAGCTCTCGATCGCGCAGCCCGGGGCAAGCGGAATGGCGCCCATATCGGCGTCGAATGTCGCGCGCTGCTCCGGTATCGTCACCTGTCCGCGGGTGGCGGCGCGTTTTTTCCAGAGCGCGCGGAACGTTTCGATATCCGGGTCTTTCCAGGCCATACTTCCTCCTCCGGGTTTGAGGCTCAACTTAACGGCAATAAAGGAATCGCGCGACCTCGGGACTGAGGCTTGTGTCTTCCGTCAGCGCGCCTTGCGCGAGAATACCGAGATCAGCACCGGCAGCGTCACCAGGATGACAATCGGCGCCAGCATCATGCCGGTGACGACCACCACCGCCAGTGGTTTCTGCACCTGTGACCCGATTCCCTCGGACCACGCCGCGGGCAACAGTCCGATGCCGGCGACGATGCAGGTCATCAGCACCGGCCGCAATTGCAACTCACCGGTACGGACCACGGCCTTCATCCGCTCATAGCCTTCGTCGATCAGTTGATTGTACTGCGACAGGATGATGATGCCATCCATCACGGCGATGCCGAACAGCGCAATGAAGCCGATCGCCGCCGAGACGCTGAACGCAATGCCCGAGACCAATAGGCCGAGCACGCCGCCGAAGATCGCCATCGGGATCACGCTCATCGCCAGCAACGTGTCGACCATCGAGCCGAAATTGAAGAACAGCAGCACCGCGATCAGCGCCAGGCTGATCGGCACCACGATCGACAGCCGCTTGATGGCGTCCTGCAGATTGCCGAATTCGCCGACCCACTCGACCCGCGAGCCCGGCGGAAGCTGCACCTGGGTCTCGACCTTGTCCTGCGCCTCCTGGATCGCGCTGCCGAGGTCGCGGTTACGGACCGAGAACTTGATCGGCAGGTAGCGCTCCTGCTGCTCGCGGTAAATATAGGCGGCGCCCGAGATCAAATTGATCGAGGCGACCTCGCTGAGCGGGATCTGCGTGATCGTACCGCCCTGCCCGGCCACGCCGATCCGCAGATTCTGGATC
>JBOHIT010000125.1:0-14997 GCA_050726155.1 Bradyrhizobium sp. | reverse complement strand
AGATTGTCCTTGATGCGAGCCAATGCGATCGACGGCCCTTCGGCCAACGACTTCGCGAGCGCAAATGCTGTCTCGCGAAGCTCAGCGTCGGGCACGACGCGGTTGACGAGCCCGAGGAGCTCGCAGCGGCGCGCGTCGATCCGTTCCGACAGGAACATCAGCTCCCGCGCCCGCGAGGTTCCGACCAGCCGGGTCAGCAACCACGCGATGCCGTAGTCCCCGGTCAACCCGATGCGGGCGTAGCCGGTGGCCATGATCGCCGATTCGGCAGCAATGCGGATATCGCAGGCGAGCGCCAGCGCCAGCCCTGCGCCCGCCGCAGGTCCCGGAAGCGCGGCAATCGTCGGCTTTCGTACCGCCACCAGCGCCCCGGTCAAGGTACGCTGCTTGGTTCGCAGGTCGGCAACGCGCTCCTCGAAGGCAATCTCGGCCTTGTTGCTGTTGCTGCCCATGCCCTTGACGTCGCCGCCCGCGCAAAACGCCGCGCCCGCGCCTGTTATCAGCAGCGCGCCGACGTTTGGATCGTCGCCGCACTGTTTGATCATCCGCCGCAGCGCGGGCGTGAGATGGTCGGAAAGCGCATTGCGTGCTTCGGGGCGGTTGAGCGTGATGAGTGCGACCCGGTCGTGGATTTCGCACAACAACTCACCGGTTCCGGTGTCAATTTCTATCCGACCCTCTGCCATCTCAATCGCTCCCGTTTGCCGCCGGCGATGCTCTTCGCCGGCATTGCGATCACCGACCTTTCACGCGTCGCAGCGGGTCACGCGACCCGCAACGATGCCTTGCTGTCCGCGCCAACGAATCCCGCCAGCCGATCCAGGATGATGCGCTCGGCGTCGGCCATGATGCGGTCGATCAGTTCCTTGACCGTCGGAACGTCCTTGATCAGGCCGACCACCATCCCGCAGCTCCACGCGCCGGCATCCATCTCGCCGTCGATCATGACCTTGGGATAGACGCCCGCGACCTCGTTGTGGATGTCGGCGATCTGCAGCTTGGCGCCCTTTTCGCGCTCGATCTCGATCAGGCGATCGACGCCCTTGTTCTTCAGCACGCGCTCGGTGTTCCGGAGCGCCCGCATCACCAGCCTGGTGTCGAGTTCGGTCGCGGCCACCAGCGCCTGCTTGACGTTGTCATGCACCGGCGCCTCCTTGGTGGCGATGAAGCGCGTCCCCATGTTCATGCCGGCGGCGCCGAGTGCGAGCGCGGCAACCAGGCTTCGCGCATCGGCCATGCCGCCCGACGCCACGAACGGAATCTTCAGCTCTTCGGCCGCGCGCGGCAGCAGGATCATGTTGGGCATATCGTCTTCACCGGGATGCCCGCCGCACTCGAAGCCGTCGACGCTGACGGCATCGCAGCCGATCTGCTCGGCCTTCAGTGAATGCCGGACCGAAGTGCATTTGTGGATCACCTTGATACCAGCCGCCTTCAGCGCCGGCATGTACTGCTCGGGGCTGCGCCCGGCCGTCTCGACGATCTTGATGCCGCCTTCCCGAATGGCGGCGATATATTCCGGATAGGGCGGCGCGCTGAAGGTCGGCAGAAAGGTCAGGTTGACGCCAAACGGCTTGTCCGTCAGGTCGTGACAGCGCGCGATCTCCTTGGCCAGCAATTCCGGCGTCTTCTGCGTCAGGCCGGTGATGATGCCGAGACCGCCGGCATTCGACACCGCGCCCGCAAGCTCGGCAAATCCCACATAATGCATTCCGCCCTGGATGATCGGATGTTCAATACCGAACATCTCCGTAATTGCTGTCTTCACGCGCGCCTCCGCTATGTTTTTGATCTCTGAACTGTACCGGCTTGCCGCCGGGGTTCAATGGACGATTTCGAGAAGGCCCGCGGCTCCCATGCCGCCACCCACACACATGGTGACGACTGCGTATTTCGCCTTGCGCCGCCGGCCCTCGATCAGCGCGTGCCCGGTCAGGCGCGCGCCGGTCATACCATAGGGATGGCCGACCGCAATCGACCCGCCATTGACGTTGAGCTTTTCCGGATCAATGCCGAGCTTGTCGCGGCAGTAGATCACCTGCACCGCGAATGCCTCGTTCAGCTCCCAGAGGTCGATATCATCGACGGACAATCCATGCCGCTTGAGCAGCCGTGGCACGGCGTAGACCGGGCCAACCCCCATCTCGTCGGGCTCGCAGCCCGCCGCGACAAAGCCGCGGAAGATGCCGAGCGGCTTCAGGCCCTTCTTTGCCGCAAGCTTGTCACTCATGATGACGGCAGCACTTGCGCCGTCCGAGAGCTGGCTGGCATTGCCGCCGGTGATTGTAAAGCCCGGTCCCTTGGCCGGCTTCACACCTGCGAGACCCTCCGCGGTCGTGTCGGGGCGCGGCCCCTCATCCGTCGAAAGCGTCACCTGCTTGTAGGTGACCTGCCCGCTCGCCTTGTCCGTCACCGCCATGGTGGTCTTGATCGGCGCCAATTCGTCGTTGAAGCGGCCGCCCTGCTGGGCCGATGCCGTCCGACGCTGGCTCTCGAGGCTGTACTCGTCCTGGCGCTCCCGCGAGATGCCGTAACGCTTGGCGACGATTTCGGCGGTGTCGAGCATCGCGATATAGGCGTCGCCCTTCATCGCCAGCAGTTCCGGGTCGACGGCATGAAAGCTGTTGAACTGATTATTCTGCACCAGACTGATCGATTCGCCACCGCCGCCGATGGCAATTTCGACGCCATCGAACAGCACCGACCTTGCCGCCAACGCGATCGCCTGGAGCCCGGATGCGCATTGGCGGTCGATCGTCGTTCCGGCAACCGTCACCGGGAGCCCGGCGCGGAGCAACGCCTTGCGCGCGATGTTGGTGCCGGTGGTGCCCTGTTGCATGGCACAACCCATCACGACGTCCTCGACCTCGGCGCCCTCGATCTTCGCCCGCGACAGCGCCTCGGACATGACGTGACCGAGCAGGGTTGCGCCTTCGGTGTTGTTCAGCGCGCCCTTGTAGGTCTTGCCAATCGGAGTGCGGGCAGTCGATACGATCACGGCGTCAGTCATTATTCACCTCGGGTTGGACGCGACAGCGGCTGCCACATCGAAAAAAGTCAGGCTTGCTGCGCAAACCGCATCAGATGGTAGGTCGGGTCGCCGTACTGGGTGTTGATGGACGCGATCCGCTTGAAGTAGTGACCGACGTTCAATTCGTCGCTCATACCCATGCCACCGTGAAGCTGCACCGCCTGCTCCGCAATGAGCCGTGCGGCATTGCCGACTTTCGATTTGGCGCCGGATGCCAGTTTCGATCCGTGCGGTTCTTTGGCCGCGAGGCTGAGATTGAGATGGTGCGTGAACGAGACTGCCTCTTCGAGGGCGATGAACATGTCCACCATGCGATGCTGCAGCACCTGGAACGTTCCGAGCGCGACGCCGAACTGCTTGCGCGTCCTGCTGTATTCGAGCGTCGACGAATTCAGTTCCGTCATCGCGCCGACGGCTTCCGCGCACAGCGCCGCGATAGCACGGTCGCGGCAAGCCTCCAGTACAGCGACACCCTCACCTTCCGTTCCCAGCAACTGGCTGGCCGGCACCTGAACGTTCATCAGCGTCAATTCGGCGGCGCGGCGGCCGTCGATCGTCCTGAAGCCCTGCAAGTGAAGATTGGGTGAGTGGCGGTCGACCACAAACAGGCTGACCCCGCCACGATCGCGCGGGCCGCCGGACGTCCGCGCCGAGACGATCAATTTGTCGGCCCACGGCGCCCCGATCACCGCTGCCTTGGTGCCGCTCAGAACGTAGCTTTCACCTTGACGCCGTGCCGTCGTGTCGACATTGCTGAAATCGTAGCGTGAGCGCGCCTCCGCCCAGGCCAGTGCCCAGATGGATTCACCGGCCATGATCTGCGGCAAATACGCCTCGCGTTGCGCCGGCGTGCCGGCGTCCTCGATCAGGCCTCCGGCGAGCACCACCGTCTCGAAGAACGGTTCGACCACGAGGTTGCGGCCGAACTCCTGCATCACGATCATCGTCGCCAGCGGCCCGCCGCCGAGACCGCCCGAACTTTCCTGGAACGGCGCTGCACACAGGCCGAGCTCGGCAAAGGCATTCCAGTGCTTGCGGCTAAAACCTTCGTCGGTCGCGACGATCTTGCGACGCGCATCGAAATCGTACTGATCCCGCAGCAATCGCTGCAGGCTGCCTCGCAGCAATTCCTGTTCTTCCGTCAACTGAATGTCCATCGGACGCCTCGTTCACTGCCGTTAAAGTCCCAGCACCGCTTTCGCGATGATGTTGCGCTGGATCTCGTTGGACCCGCCATAGATGCTGAGCTTGCGTGAATTCAGATACTTCTCGGATGCGGTATGCCCGTAATCCGGCCCCGGCATGAAGCGATTGGCGCTCACCGGATGCTCGCGAATGGCAAGACCATAGTTGCCGATCGCCTGATGGGTCAGTTCGGTAATGCGCTGGAATATCTCGGTGCCCCGGATCTTGAACAGCGAGGCCGCCGCCCCCGGATCGATGCCGCGCGCCATCCGGGCGATTACGCGCAACTCGGTCGCCTCCAGGGCAAGCAAATCGAGCTCGACGCGCGCGATGTCCTTGATGAACTCGCCAAAGGACGGATCGTCCTCGGCAATCTCGGTTTTTACGATCCGCTTGAGCCGGTTCAGGTAGCGCGTGGAACGGCCGATGCCGGCCATGCTGGTACGCTCGTTACCGAGCAGGAACTTCGCGTAGGTCCATCCCTTGTTTTCCTCGCCGATCAGGTTCTCGACGGGAACGCGCACGTCTTCGAGGAACACGTCGTTGACTTCGTGCGATCCGTCGATGGTGATGATCGGGCGCAAGGTAACGCCTGGCGACTTCATGTCGATCAGAAGGAACGAAATGCCGGCCTGCGGCTTGGCCGTCGTGTCGGTACGCACCAGGCAGAAGATCCAGTCGGCGTGCTGGGCCAGCGTGGTCCAGGTCTTGTGACCATTGACGATGTAGTGATCGCCGTCCCGCACCGCCTTGGTGCGGACCGAGGCAAGATCGGAGCCGGAGCCCGGCTCCGAATAGCCCTGGCACCACCAGTCCTCGCCCGACAGAATCCGCGGCAGAAACTTCTTCTTTTGCGCCTCGTTACCGAACGTGTAGATCACCGGGCCAACCATGGTGACGCTGAACGCCAGCGGCGGCAACGTGCCGGCGCGCGACGTCTCCTGCTCGAACACAAAGCGTTGCGTGATCGACCAGCCGGGCCCGCCATATTCCCTGGGCCACAGCGGCGCGATCCAACCCCTTTTGTGAAGGATGCGGTGCCAGAGCAGCGTCTGCTCCTTGGTCAGGTCGGTCTCGGGATTGGGAACGCGCATTTCCGCCGGATAATTCTCCGCGATGAAGGCGCGCACCTCGTCGCGAAATGCGGCGTCTTCGCTGGAAAGGCTGAGTTCCACCGTGACGCTCCCGCTACCACTTCTCGCCGAACGGACGTATTTCGAGCTCAAAGGTCCAGGCGCTACGCGGCTGCTGGTAGAGCAGCCAGTAGGATTCGGCGACCGACGATGGCGGCATCAGCAGGTTGGGATCACTGAGCGCGTCCGGCCCCAGGGCCTCCAGCCGACGCTGACGCACCCACTCGGTGTCCACGCCGGAGTCGATAATCAGATGGGCGACATGGATGTTCTTCGGTCCGAGTTCGCGCGCCGTCGCCTGGGCCACCGCCCGCAGGCCAAACTTGGCGCTGGCAAAGGCCGCATAGCCGGATCCACCGCGCAAGGACGCGGTCGCACCGGTGAAGAAGATATTGCCCTTGCCCCGCGGCAGCATCAGGCGAGCGGCTTCGCGACCGGCAAGGAAGCCGGAATAGCAGGCCATTTCCCAGACCTTGCGGAAAACGCGCTCGGTGGTGTCGAGAATCGGAAAATTGACGTTGGCGCCGATGTTGAAGATGCACACCTCGAGCGGGGCATGCTTGTCGGCGTCGCTCAGGAACGAGGTGATCTCCTCTTCCTTGCGCGCATCGAGCGAGCGCGCGTGGATTTCACCGCCGGCCTTCTCGATCTCCTTCACCAACGGCTCGAGCTTGGCGCCGTTGCGCCGCCCGGCAAACACGGTGAAGCCCTCGGAAGCAAACTTCTTGGCGATCTCGCCGCCGATAAAGTCACCGGCGCCGATCACGGCCACGGTCGCGTTTCTCTTCTGCAAAGCTGTTCTCCCAGTCAAATCTGCCAGTTACGAATGCCAGCCGGCGATCGCCGGCTCGGACCTTGATGCAGTCCCCTGCAAGGACTCCGCAAGCTTGTGCTTCAGGATCTTGCCGGTCGAGGTCGCCGGCAAGGCATCGAGCACAATAATCGCCGAGGGCCGCTTGTACGAAGTCAATTGCGGATTGATGAAAGCCGTCAAGTCGGCCGGGGTCACCTTCGACCCCTGGATCAACTGCACAAAGGCGACGACCTCCTCATTGCCATCGACGGAACGGCCCACCACAGCCGACTGCACGACATCCTTGTGGGAGCTAAGGACAGCCTCGACCTCCGCGGGATAGACGTTGAAACCCGACCGGATGATCATTTCCTTGGTGCGGCCGACGATATAGAGGCACTCGCCGTCGAAGCGCGCGAGATCGCCGGTATTGAACCATCCCTCGCTATCGATGACCTTCGCAGTCAAGTCGGGCGCGCGGTAATAGCCGCGCATGACGTTGCGCCCTCGGACGTGAAGCTCGCCAATTTGCCCCCTCGCCACCGGTATGCCGTCGACCGTCCTGACGCGGGCCTCGACCCCCGGCAGCAGCGTCCCGACAGCCTGATCACTGCGCGGCGCATCGAAGCGCACGCCCGATATTCCCGGCGAGCATTCGGTGATGCCATAGCCATTGGACAGCGGCAGGCCGATTTCCTGTTCGACGCGCGACTTCAGCTCAAGATCGAGCGGAGCGCCCGCCACCGCGATCAGGCGTAACGACCCGCGATCGAGCCGCGCGAGGCCGGCAACGGTCTTGTATTCCAGCAGGCGCTGATAGGTCGCCGGCACGCCATTGAGGATGGTAATCCCTTCCTCGGCCATCGCCTTGGTGAGCGCTGCGGGATCGTATTTGCTAACCAGACGAACCGTACCGCCGACCATCAGCGTCATGATCAGCAACGAAATGCCGACGATGTGCGAGATCGGCAGCACGATATAGACCTTGTCGCTGGCGTCCATTTTGCGGAAATGCGCCGTGGTTTTGGCGCTGACGAGGAGATTGTCGTGGGTGAGCATGACGCCTTTCGGGGTGCCGGTCGTGCCCGACGTATAGATCAGCACGGCAACTTGTCTGGCCGGATCGTCCTCGACGGCTTCGGCAGTGGTGCCTTCGTTCAGCGCCGTGATACCAATGCCCTTCAACGGACCGAGTGCACGGATCTCCGCACCGCAGCGCTGCGCATGCGCGGCGGCCTCCCTCGAAACATCTGTCGTGAAAAACATTCGGCGCGATCCGCTGTGATCGCGGATCTGATCCAGCTCGCGCGGCGACAGCCTTGGATTGGCGACAATCGCCCAGGCATCGAGCCGGCTCGCCGCCAGCAGCAGAGCAGCGAGCGCGATGCAATTTTCGCTGACGATCATCATCCGGTCGCCCGCCCGGACGCCGAGCGACTCGAGCCCGACAGCGACAGACGTGACCGCCTCGTCCAGATCGCGGTAACTCCAGGCCGCCCCATCCTCGATCAGCGCAACGCGATCGGGGGATTCGACGACATGCTGGTCGATCACCTGGTGCACCCGACGTGGCAGCCCGGCGACAATCTCGCCGATTTCGATCGCTTCCAACACCCTCACCCTCCCGACGCGTGTCCAGCCGCTCGTTGGCGCGGCCCATCGTCCGATTCAATTAACGTTCTTTTTTAGAACTCGTCAACTAGATTTTGCGAGCGCCGCATTTTCAACCCGGTCAGGGATCGTGACTTGTTTCGCTGTGAATCAACTGTGATTGGCTAACTGTTTACAACCAGCCCGAACCGCTGTATCAATTAAAGTATCAAATAAGAACTAACGGGAGGCATAGGATGGCGGAAAGTCGCGGCGTGGCGATTCTTGTTGGAGCCGGCGATGCCATTGGCGCCGCTGTCGCCCGCCGTTTTGCCAGGGGTGGCTACACCGTCTGCGTCTGCCGGCGCGACGCAGCAAAATCCCAGGGGCTGATCGACGAGCTGAAGGCCGCAGGTCACGAAGCCCATGCATTCAGCGTCGATGCCCGTCAGGAAGCCGAAGTCCAGAACCTGTTTGCCGACGTCGAGAAGAACATCGGCCCGATCGAGGTCTGCCTCTTCAATGCCGGATCGAACGTCAACAAGCCGCTGCTGGACACCACCGAGAAGCTGTTCTTCAAGGCGTGGGAGCTTGCATGTTACGGCGGGTTTCTGGTCGGGCGCGAGGCGGCGCGCTACATGCTTCCCCGTGGCCGCGGCACGATTTTCTTTACCGGCGCGACCGCCAGCATCCGTGGCGGAATGGGCTTTGCGGCATTCTCGTCGGCAAAGTTCGGGCTTCGTGCGGTGGCTCAGGCCATGGCGCGCGAACTCGGACCCAAGAACATCCACGTCGTGCACCTCCTGATCGATGCCGGCGTGGACAGCGAGGCCATCCATCAACGCATGAAGGCGGCGAAAGGGATCGAGGCCAGCGATATCCCTGCGGACAGCCTGACGAAAACCTCGTCGATCGCCGACGCCTATTGGTTCGCTCACGAGCAAAGCCGGGACGGCTGGACCCACGAGCTCGATCTCCGTCCTTCCGTGGAGAAATGGTGACATGGGCACTGCACCGGACCTGACCCTGTGGGGAGTTGGCACCAGCCGCACGATCCGCGCGCATTGGGCGATGCACGAACTGGCATTGCCTTACAAGACAAACCCGATCGGGCCGCGGACCGGCGAAACCAAGACCGCCGAATACACCAGGCTGAATCCCCGGCAAAAAGTTCCGCTGCTGCAAGACGGCGATTTCTGTATCGGCGAGAGTGCGGCGATCGTCGCCTACCTTTCGCGGATGTATTCAACGCCCGAACGGTCACTGATACCCGAAACGCCGCGCGAATATGCCGCCTGGCTGGAGTGGTGCTTCTTCGTCGTGGCCGAGCTGGATTCCACCAGCCTTTACGTGATGCGGCGCCACCGGGCCGACGCGCTTGGACCGATCTATGGCGTTGCGCCGGAGGTGGTCGCGAAGGCCGGCGAGTATTTTCGCGAGCAGTTGCGGCATGTCGAAGTCGCACTGGCAGATGGCCGACCGTTCCTGATGGGCGACAAGTTCACCAGCGCCGATATCCTGCTGACGACCTGCCTGGATTGGGCGATCGCTTACGGCGTCGGCATTTGCGACAACGCCCATCCCTATCTCGAACGCATTCAGGCGCGGGAAGCCTATCAGCGCGCCAAGACCGCAAACGTGCCGCTGGCGCCGGTCACGCCGGTCGTGCAAAAAAGCTGACAACCGGCTTCGTGGCGTGGAACGTTCCGGATTCTTGAATTGACGCGTTTTCTTGACGCGAACCGGCGTCCACGTCGCTGGAAAACGCACTAGATCGCTACGCGGACCGAGCGTTCGCCGACCATCTTGTCGATGGCGCTATCGTCATAGCCCAAGTCGCGCAGCACCTCGCGTGAATGCTCGCCGATACGGGGCGCCGGTCCCCCGATCGCGGCTGGATTGATCTCGAAACGCGCGGCGGGCTTTGGCTGCCGCACCCGTCCGACCATCGGCTGATCGAACTCCGCGATCAGATCGCGCGCCACGACCTGCTCGTTGTGGATGATCTCGCCGCGGCGCAGGATCGGCGCGCAGGGCACATCGGCGCCGTCGAGCCGTTCCAGCCATTCGGCCGTCGTTCGTTGCGCAATGTATTCCCCCATCTTGTGGATGCGGGCGGTAGCGTTGACCGAGCGGGCCGACGGCGTCGCGAACCGTGGATCCTTAGCGAGTTCGGGATCGCCCGACGCCTTGCAGAAGCCCTGCCATTCCGAATCCGAAATGGTGCCGGCGGTGATATAGCCGTCACTGGTCTTGAACACGAGATCCGGACGATCGTTCGGATCGGCCGCTGTCGTCTCCGCGCCGACCACGGTGTACTGCATCATGCCTTCCGGCCACAAATACGAAATCATGGTGTCCAGCATCGCGACCTGGATGTGATCGCCCTGCCCGGTCTTCTCGCGGGCGTACAGCGCCGACGACACCGCCTGCGCGGTAAACACGGCGGTGGTCTTGTCACAAACGATGGTGCGGATCATCTGCGGGCGATTGGTCACCGGCTGCGACTGGATATCAGCGAAGCCGGACAGGCCCTGGATGATCGGATCATAAACCCGCTTCTTCACATAGGGCCCGGTATCACCGACCCCGCTGATCGAAACATAGATCAGGCGCGGATGGCGCGCCCGCAATTCGTCGGCACCAAGGCCGAGACGCTCCATGGTGCCGGGACGAAAATTCTGCACCAGGACGTCGGCCTGTGCGACCAGCTTGGCGAGGACCTCGCGGCCGGCGGTGCTCTTCACGTCGATCGACAGCGAACGCTTGCCGCGGTTCGAAGAGATAAACAGCGCGGAAAACTCACCGCCCTTGTCGATGGTGGCGCGACTGCGGCGCGTGATGTCGCCGCCGATCGGCTCGATCTTGAGCACGTCGGCGCCCTGATCGGCCAGGAACATGGTCGCATATGGACCCGACACCACGCCGGTGAGATCAAGGACACGAACCCCAGCAAGCGGACCCGACATGACGCTCTCCCTTGATCAGATTTGGACCCCGTCAGTACGAGGCGCAAAGCGACAAAACAATCCATTCTTCGTTTGGGCGGCGAGATGGATTGCTTCGCTTCGCCCGCAATGACGAACTCAATTAGGCCGTTTTGGCGGCAAGATGGCCGGTCTGCTCGACGATCGAGTCCTCGACGTCCCGCAGCTGATCCTTGCCGAAGAACATCTCCTTGCCGACAAAGAACGTCGGCGAGCCGAATGCACCACGGCTGACCGCGTCGTTCGTCACATCAAGCAATCGCTTCTTGACGTCATCCCGCTGCGCACGCGCCATCAGTCTTTCGATATCGATCCCGGAAGCGGCAAATGCGCTTTGGAAGACCGCAACATCGTCCATCTTCTTCGGCTCTTCCCACATGTGATGGTACGCGGCGCGGAAATACGGCTCGAACATGCCCTCGAACTGGGCCGCAACGGCGCCACGCATCAGCATCAGCGTATTGACCGGGAAGAACGGATTTGAACGGAATTTCGTGATGTTGTGGCGACGAATGAAGCGCTGGGTTTCCAGCGCCTGGTACTCGGGCTTGTTCTTGATTCCACGAAGTGACTCGGCCGGCGACATATTATTGGTCGCCTTGTATATCCCGCCGAGCAGAACCGGGACATATTCGAACTTCACGCCGGTGCGCCGTTCGATCGCCGGCAGCGCCAGCTCCGCCAAATATGCGTTCGGGCTTCCGAAATCGAACTGAAATTCCACTTTCAGGGGACTGACCACCGGCTTCTCCTCGGGCGCACGCGTTGTTGATTCAGAGGCTGGCAATAATGACCAGCAGCCGTGCCTTGGCTACAAATTGTTCATACAGTTCTAAAAACGAACTGTCAAATAGAGCCGGTTTCTGGCAAGATATTGGAACAATAAGGGGTGCCGGGGTGATTGTTTCATTCTGAGTACCTATTTAGAATGGCTGAGCGGTCGAGGTCGCGCCGTTCGATTCGAGAAGCCGTACGTGAGTGGAGAGAGCAGGAATGAAGTGGGATGAACTAGAGGAAGAGCCGTGTTCGCTGGCCCGCACCATCGGTGTGATCGGCGATCGCTGGAGCCTTCTGATCCTGCGGGAATGTTTTCTCCGCACAAGGCGGTTCGAAGGATTTCAGTCCGCACTCGGCATCACCCGCCACCTGCTCGCTGAACGCCTGAAGAAGCTGGTCCGGCAGGGTGTGCTGCGCCGCATCCCCTACCAGGAATCGCCCAAACGCCACGAATACATCCTTACGCAAAAAGGCCTCGACCTGTACCCGGTGATGATGGCGCTGGTCCATTGGGGCGACACCCATATGGTCGACGAGCGCGGACGGCCGCTGCTGCATGAACATCGCAACTGCGGAAAGATGTTCGATCCCGTGATGATATGTTCTGAATGCAACGAACCGCTGCTCCCCAAGCAGGTTCATACCCATCCGGGCCCCGGCGCGCGCGGTCCTTCAGCGAGGCGAGCCTCCGACAAGCCCACCAAAGCGAAGACCGGCAAGCAAGCGGTAGCCTGACGAGGCTCTTCCAGCCATCGTGGGGCCCAGCGTTCTCACGCGGTTGACCTCGCCATCGACGAATAATGGTCAACGAAGCGCCGGCGCAGCTCCATCTTCTGGATCTTGCCGGTGGCGCCGTAGCTGAGCGCTTCGACGAAAACGACATCGTCGGGCATCCACCATTTGGCGATCTTGCCGTCCAGATAGGCCGCAATCGACTGCGCCGTCACGTTCGCGCCGGCCAGCGGCACGACAACGAGCAATGGCCGCTCTTCCCATTTCGGATGTGGCACGCCGATCACCGCAGCCTCGGCCACGCCCGGACACCCCATGGTCAGGTTCTCGACGTCAATCGAACTGATCCACTCGCCACCTGACTTGATGACATCCTTGGCCCGGTCGGTAAGCCGAACGGTATTGTCGTCATCAAGAACGGCAACGTCGCCGCTGTCGAACCAGCCATCCCGAAGCAGGGGTTTGTCGTCACGGTAGTAACCGCTGATGATCCAGGGCCCGCGAACCATGAGCCGCCCGGCTGATTTGCCATCGCGCGGCAACTCGTTGCCTAAATCATCGGCGATTTTCAAATCAACACCATAAAGCGGATGCCCTTGCGTGGTCTTCCGCGCGATTTGCTCCTGGGGCGACAGCTTCGCGGTCCGGCGCGATGGCTGCGGAGACGTTCCGCTTGGGCTGGTTTCGGTCATCCCCCAGACGTGGTTTACCGCGACACCGAGCCGTTCAAATCCTTCGATCATGCGGGGTGCCGGAGCCGATCCCGCGACCGCGATGCGCTTCAACGTGCCGGCGCCACGTCCCTGCTCCTCAAAATACTTCAGCAGATTGTTGTAGAGCGTCGGGACACCTGCAGTGACTGTGACGCCCTCGCCTTCGATCAATTCGGCAATGCTGCCGGCATCCAGTTTGGGACCAGGCAATACCAGTTTGGCTCCCACCATCGGCGCCGCATGGGTAAATCCCCAGGCGCCGTTGGCGTGGAACATCGGCGTCATCGGCAGGATCGTGTCCTGCGCCACGAATCCAAAGCCGCTGGCTCCGCCAAGCGTAAGGGCGTGGAGCACATCGGAGCGATGGGAATACAGCACGCCCTTGGGATTACCCGTCGTCCCCGACGTGTAGAACAACGACGAAGCCGACAATTCGTCGAAGTCAGGCCATTCGAAGTTAGCATCGCCCGAACCGATGAAATCCTCGTAACATACGAGGTTGGGCAAGCGGCTCATCGGCATCGACGAGCGATCCACCATGAGGACAAACAGGCCGACGGTCGGCCATTCATGGGCCAGCTTCTCGACCAGGGGAAGAAACGAACTGTCGAAGCACAACACGCTATCTTCGGCGTGGTTCACGATGTAGGAGATCTGGCTTGGGATCAGCCGCGGATTGATCGCATGCCACACCGCGCCGAGACCGGTGACGCCGTGCTCGATCTCGAAATGCCGGAAATTGTTCCAGGCCAGCGTGGCAACCCGTTCGCCGGACGCGACACCATGACGACGCAGCGCATCGGCCAGTTTCCGTGTACGCTGCGCTGCATCTCCATAGGTATGGCGATGGATCGGGCCTTCGACGGTACGCGAGACGATCTCGGTGCCCGAATGAAAGCGGTCCGCATGCATCAACAGCGACGAAAGCAACAATGGCTGATTTTGCATCAGTCCTTTCATGATCGTCACTCGGATGCTGCGTCGAGAACTTCACCGAACAACTCCCAGCTGGTGCCGTTCCAGCGTTGTAGGCGCATCTGGGTCCAGACCATGTTGTTCTTCGCGCTGGTGTTCACCCTGATTCCCGGCAAGGCGGTGGAAATCTCGACGTCCTTCAACGATTTGGCCTGGCGAAGAATGTTGGCCCGCGACAGATCATCGCCGCACTGCTTCAGGATTTGCTCGAGCAGGATGCCCTGCTGATAGCCAGTCAGGTAGCTCGTGTTCGAAATGTCGGCTCCCGGCAGGTATTTTTCAAAGAACGCAATGTAAGCCTTCATGCCTGCATCGTTGGTCCATTTCGGATCGGTGGGATCCTTGTTCGTGGTGCCGACAATCACGCCGACCGACTTGTCGAGCCCCGCAGGTTTCAGCGTTCCCGCAATCGAGCTTGACGGAAAATCGATGATCACCGTTGGCTTCCAGCCGATTTCGGCTGCCTTGCGGATCGCCTGTGCCGCGAATTTTGGCGTGCCCGCGATGAAAAACGCTTCCGCACCAGAGCTTTTCAAGTTTACGACCTGCGAATCCACCGTCGGTTCGGTGACTTCGTAAGCCGCGGTCACGACCCGCTTCTCGAAATCGCCTTTCAGGAACGTGCGGAATGCATTGACGTAATCCTTTCCGAGATCGTCGTTCTGATAAAGGATCGCGTACTTGCCGGTCGGCACCGTCCGGGTCAGGTATTTGGCATAGATCTGACCTTCGACATCGTAGCTGACCAGCCCGGTCGTCATCAGGGGATAGTCCGCAACGTTGGTGAACTTGCTCGAGCCGGAAACGATCGCGATACTCGGGACGCCCTTCACGGCCAGGTATTTCGCCGTTGCCGTGTTTCCGGCGGTGCCTAACTGGCTGAAAATGAACGACACCTCGTCGCCATCCACGAGCTTGCGGATATGCTCCACCGACTTCGGCGGGCTGTAGGCGTCGTCCATCGCGATGTAGTTGATCTTGCGGCCATTGATGCCGCCGCGGTCATTGATCATTTGAACGTAGCCAAGCACGCCCTTGCCGACGAGGCCAATCGGTGACGCCGGTCCACTGAAGGGAAACA
>JBOHIT010000124.1:0-1949 GCA_050726155.1 Bradyrhizobium sp. | reverse complement strand
CCACAACGCGGGCTACACGCTGGCGTTGTGGAGATGCCGCACGCCCGGCGCGTTCGTCTCATCGACGTCCGCCGCGATCAAGCGCAGCAGCGACTCATGCGTCACGCGCATTCGCCCTGTGTTGCCCATTGCCCCGATTTCCTCATCCAAGCTCCTGAGACACTCGAATCCCCCCCCGGGTTTCCAGCCGTGTCAGCAGGCGGCGATAGTTTAAGCGCCATCGCTGACGATTTTTTGAACAGCAGCGGCTTGCCGGCCCGGCACGGGCGTCCGGCCCCGCCTCCCGAAACCCCGGCATTGGGCAATATTTGCCCACGCCGAAACGCCTTCGCTGCGGATTTCCCAAGGAATTTGCATCCGCCTCCCCGCATCACTAGAATTCGCACCCCTGCCGTTCCGCGATAGCTCAGTCGGTAGAGCAAGTGACTGTTAATCACTGGGTCGTTGGTTCGAGTCCAACTCGCGGAGCCATTTCAACAACTTGCATGTGCTGCAAAGTGCATGTGTCTAATAAATTGGGGCCTGTCTAATGCAGGCCCTTTTTATTTAGCCGGCTTGGCCGTTCTCGGCTTTCGGTCGTAAACACGCCGGAAAGTCGTGACATTGGTGTGGCCGAGCATCTTTTCATCGCCGGTATCGCTGCCCGCCTTCGCGCGGACGTCATGAAGCGTGAAGTGCTGCACCGGCTCCTTTCCTTCCTTCTCGCAGTTCTCCAGGTACGCCACCCACATCCGTTGCAGGCCGCTCTGCAGGCCTGACACCGTCACCGGTTTTCCGCGGCTGTTCACCAGCAACTGCATCGGCACGACGCGCCGTGGCCCACGCCGCTTGTGGGTGATGCGCTCGATTCGATATGCGAGCGCTTCGTTGTAGGCGTCGCGCAGTTCGTCGGACCAGAGGATCGTCACCGCCTTGCCGCCCTTCATCTTGGGGAATGGCATGCCCTCGTCGGTCGCCGACGTGATAAGGAAGCGGATGAGGTTGCTTTCGCGCTGCCCGGTCAGCCATTCCAGTCGGCAGAAAATCTTCACCCATCGATCGCCGAACGCCGTGACCTCGGCCAATTCCTTGTCGGTGATGTATCGATCGCGCGGCCGCTCCGTGTGCCGGCCGAGTCCTATGCATGGATTTTCGTCCACATCGCCCCAGCGTTTCGCCATGCGGAAGATGTCTGACAGCAGCGCCAGGTAGCGGTTTGCCGACACCGGCGCGGTTTGCCCGAGTTCATCGTGGAACTTGGCGATGTCCGAGGGCTTGATCTTCCGCGGCTGCATGTGCCCGAAGGAGACCTTGATGTAGGTGAGCTGCCGGCGCTGCGTATCCTGCGTCGCCGCCGCCTTCTTGGGCATCCGCTCGCGCTCGTAGCGCTCGACGACAGCGAGCATCTTCCCCGGAGGCGCGGTGTGCAGCTCAGCCAGCTTTGCGTAGGCCTCGTGCTCGGTCTTGCCCAAACGCACCCAGCCATTCACGCCGGCGTAGTGGTATGCGCCGTGCTTCCAGTAGACCCGGTTCGCCAGCTTAGGCCGCTTTTCGGTCACGCTTCTGGCTCCGATTCTTCATCCAGTCGAGGCGCGGGCCTTCCTCTTCGCCGCCGGCCCGCTTCCCAGCAGCTAGGGTCGCGCGCACGACGCGCAAGGCCCCCGTCACTCGCTGCCGGGTGAAGGGGATGCCGTTGCGGCGCAGCCACTTCTGCTGCGCCGCCGTCTGCTTGTAGCCGGTCAGCTCCACCATCTCGGCGTCGGTCAGGAATAGGGCGTCGGCTTCGGCCATTCGATTCACGGCGCCTCCCCGAGCTTGCGATAGCACTCGGCGGCCTGCTGGGTGTGCCAGACGGCGCGGGCGCGGAGGTCGGCGGGCGCCGGGACGACGACGGCGCGGCCGTCCGCGACGGCGCGCATCGCATCGCGGAGGTCGGCTGGACTTACCGCGAACCAGCCCGAAACCGACAC
>JBOHIT010000123.1:0-12473 GCA_050726155.1 Bradyrhizobium sp. | reverse complement strand
GGGAAATACCTCGCGGATGGTGCGGTTCAGCATCTGGAACGGCGGGCTTGCGGTGTCAGTCACCGGCGGCGGATCGGTATTGCCCGAAAACGGCTTGATCGAAATCCGGTCGTTGCGGATCGTGGAGCGCACATGGTCGGCGACGCTGGCCTGGGTGTCGCCCGGGATCAGGCGGAAATTGATGCTGGCCTCGGCATTGCCGGGCAGCACGTTATCCTTGTCGCCGGCATTGAAGATCGTCAGCGCCGTGGTGGTGCGAACCATCGCCTCGGTCGGCCCGCTCTTTTCGAACTCGCGCAGCAACAGCGGCTTGAACAGCCAAAGGTTCGACAGCACCACGCGGTTGAAACCGCTCATTTCCGGCGCCAGCGTGTCGAACATTTCGGCGACCGTGCCGCGGATATGCATCGGCAGGCGATGGTCTTCCAGCCGCGCCAGCGCCGCGCTCATCATCCCGATCGCGGTATCGCGCGGCGGCATCGAGGAATGGCCGGGCGTCGCCTGCGCGTTCAGTACCAGCGTGGCATAGCCCTTCTCGGCAACGCCGATCAGCGCCGCGGGCTTGTCGAGACCCTTCATGATGCCTTCGGTGATCAGCAAGCCTTCGTCGACCACGAAATCGAGGCGGACGCCGCGCGCGGCCAGCAGCGCCGCCATCGACTTGGCGCCGACGGTGCCGGCGGTTTCCTCGTCATGGCCGAACGCAAAATAGATCGTCCGCTTCGGCTTGAACCCGGCCTTGGCCATCGTCTCGGCGGCCTCCAGTATCGAATAGAGGTTGCCCTTGTCGTCCCAGGAGCCGCGGCCCCAGATGAAGCCATCGGCAATGACGCCGTCAAACGGCGGTTGCTGCCAGTCCTTCTCGGTGCCGGGCGCCACCGGCACCACGTCCTGATGCGCGAGCAGCGCGATAGGCGGCGCTTTGGGGTCCGAGCCTTCCCAGGTGTAGAGCAGGCTGTATTGGGCGACGATCTCGCGCCTGGCTGCCGCGTGGAGCGCCGGAAAACTCTTCTCGATATGCGCCTGCATGCCGCGCAGCGCGTCGGCCTGCAGATCGGGCTTTTCGTAGCTCGATATGGTGCGGAAGCGGATCGCCTCGCTGAGGCGCCCGGCGACAGCCTGCGTATCCACGGCGACACGCGGTACCGCCGCCACCTGAATCTGCCGCGAGCCATGGCTGACGACGTTGAACGCCAGCACGCCGGCAAGGATCACGATCGCCGCAATCAGGAGGAGTGCGAGATTGCGGATGATTTTGATTAGCCGGCGCATACTTCTTGCCTGATGTTGGGTGACCGTTCCCCGGATGCTGCGCAGCGCGTGAGCGGTGCGCTGCTGATCCGGGGTCCATCTCGTTCGCGGCGCATGGGTCCCGGCTCTGCGGCGCATCGCGAAGGCGCTGCACCGCGTCCGGGACAAGAGATTTCCCGCGTCGCCTACTTCCCCTTCGCCCGCTCGATGCCTTCCAGGATCAGCTTCTGCGCGTCGTTGGCGTCGCCCCAGCGCAACACCTTGACCCATTTGCCGGGCTCGAGATCCTTGTAGTGCTCGAAGAAGTGCTGGATCTGCTGCAGCGTGATGTCGGGGAGATCGCTGTAGTTCTTCACCTTGTCGTAGCGCTGGGTCAGTTTTGAGGTCGGCACCGCGATGATCTTCTCGTCGCCGCCGGCCTCGTCTTCCATCAGCAGCACGCCGACCGGCCGCACGCTCATGACGGCGCCTGGAACGATCGCGCGGGTGTTGGCGACCAGCACGTCGCAGGGGTCGCCGTCGCCCGACAGCGTGTGCGGAATGAAGCCGTAATTGCCGGGATAGCGCATCGCCGTATAGAGGAAGCGATCGACCACCAGCGTGCCGGCGTCCTTGTCCATTTCATATTTGATCGGCTCGCCGCCGACCGGCACCTCGATGATGACGTTGACGTCGTGCGGCGGATTTTTACCGATCGAAATGGCATCTATGCGCATGGAGGCCTCCGCTGTCGCGAGACTGGTACAATAGTCATACGCGGGCTCGACCCGCGTATCCATCGCACTTTCAAAGATCGCTTTAGGAAATGACGGATTGCCGGGTCAAGCCCGGCAATGACAAACCGATAGAACTCAGTTGGTCCAGGCGAAAGCGACCTTGTCGAGCGACTTCGGCCCGAATTTCTCAGAGGAGCGGGCGACCATGCGGCCGCCGAGCGCGCGATAGAATTCCGTCGCCGGATCGTTGTCGGAAAGCGCCCAGATCACCATGCTCTTGAGCCCGCTCTGCAGGAGATCGCGGCGGGCGGCGGTGAACAGGCGGCGGCCGAAGCCGAGGCCCTGGAATTCCGGGCGCAGATAGAGCTCGTAGATCTCGCCTTCGAAGTGCAGGCTGCGGGCGCGGTTGCGGCCGTAATTGGCGTAGCCGGCGACCTTGTCGCCGAACACCAGCACGCTGACGCGGCTGCCTTTGCGGATCGCGCTGTCCCACCATTGCGGGCCGCGACGGTTGATCAGCTTTTCGAGCTCGGCGCCGGGAATGATACCCTGATAGGCTGAGCGCCAGGCTTCGTCATGGGTAGACGCCACCGCGGTTGCATCCGCAGCTTTGGCCGGTCGAACCTCGATCAGGGTTGTGCTCATGACCCCAATCAAAGCAAGTCAGCGCGTCGGCTTCAAGGTCCATCGTTAATTATCGGTTAAGCTGTGGATTTTTTGCATCAGTTTCCGGCCCGACTGTACCGAAAGAGGACAAGAAGCTGCCTTTACCGGCATTTCGCTGCTGCGGGGCAGGGCAAAACCATGCTGGGAATGACATCCGAGAACATCGCCAGAAATCCGGATCACGGAAAAATGCGCTGGATTTGATTCGCCGCCGGTATTCTGTTGTCGAATTCGACTTTCCTTCCCAGGGTTGCCTTCCCAAGGCTGCCTTCCCAAGGTTTCCCCTTCTTTTCCAAAGCCTGCGTCAGGCCAATTCATGCATCCGGCTAAAGTGTTACTCGTAGCGCTCGTCCTTGCGGTGTTCGGCGTGAAGCCCGGCGCGGCGCAACAAAATCTCGGCGCGCAAGGTGCGGAAGGCGAACCGAACCGCATGCAGCAATGGCTGGTGCCATCACCTGACATCGGGGCCCCGTCACATGCGATTCTGTTTCGTCCGCCGGGTGACGGTCCGTTTCCGCTCGCGCTGATTGCGCATGCATCGACCCAGAACGTATTGCGTCGCGCGCAAATGCCGCAGCCCGAGTATCGCGCGCTGGCGACGTGGCTGGTGACGCGGGGCTTTGCGGTGCTGGTTCCGGAACGTCCGGGCCACGGCGCCACCGGCGGCAAATATCTCGAGGATCAGGGCGGTTGCGACGAGGCCGATTATGCCAGATCAGGTCGCGCCACAGCGGACGTGATCGCTGCCGCGATGGGTTTTGCGCGCAAGCTGCCTTTCATCCGTCCGGGCGGCATGGTCGTGATCGGACATTCGGCCGGCGGCTGGGGCGCGCTGGCGCTGGCGAGTGAAGACCCGAAGGATGTCGCCGCGATCATCGCCTTTGCGCCCGGCCGCGGCGGCCGCGCCAATGATTTTCCCAATCAGGTCTGCGCGCCGCACACCTTGACCGCGGCTGCTGCTGAGTTCGGCAAGGTCGCGCGCGTGCCGGTGACCTGGCTGGTCGCCACCAATGACAGCTATTTTTCGCCGACCCTGTCGCGGCAACTGGCGGATGCGTTCCGCAATGCCGGCGGCAAGGTCGATTTCCGCGTGCTCGGCGCTTACGGCAGCGAGGGCCACTGGCTGCCGGAGACGGAAGGTGGTGTAAGAAGTGCGGCGAGTGAGCTCGATCGCGCCTTGAAATCGCGATCGCCCGAGCGAGCGAAAAAGCGATGACGCTGTATTTCTTCGTCAAGTATCTGCACGTGCTGGGTGCGATCGTCATTCTGGGCACCGGCACCGGCATCGCGTTCTTCATGCTGATGGCGTATCGCAGCGGCGAGGCCGGCTTCATCGCGCGCACGGCTTCCACTGTCGTGATCGCCGACATGTTGTTCACGCTGACGGCGGTCGTGCTGCAGCCGGTCACCGGCTGGCTCTTGATGACGCTGTCATCGACCGGCTTCACTGAGCTCTGGATATCCGCGTCGCTCGGGCTATACGCGGTGGCAGGCATGTTCTGGGTGCCCGTGATCTTCATGCAGATCGAGATGCGCGATCTCGCGCGCGTAGCTGCAGCCGAGAACGCTGCGCTGCCGCCGCGCTATTTCGCGCTGTTCCGCCGCTGGTTCCTGTTCGGCATTCCCGGCTTTGGGTCTGTGATGTTGATCCTGTGGCTGATGATCACGAAGCCGGTTTAGGCGGACCAATGAAAGCGGACACCACATCGCAAAAGATAATCGTTCTCGGCGCCTCCGGCCTGCTCGGGCGGTTCATCACCGATGACCTTCGGCTGCGGGGTTTTCAAACACTCGGCGTCGCCAGGCATTTCGAGCCGTCGCAGAAGACCAGCGCTTCCGACCTCGAGCTTCCGATCATGTCGATGGACGCTGCCTCGCTGGCGCGGTTGATCCGCGAGCGCGAGATCGATGTCGTGGTGAACTGCCTCGGCGTGCTGCAGGACGGCCCTGGCAGCGACACCCGTGCCGTGCATCGCGATTTCGTCGAGCGCCTGCTGGCCGCGATCCGTGACAGCGGCCGCGCGGTCCGCTTCGTCCACATCTCGATCCCCGGCACGGCCAATGAGGATCGCACGGCTTTCAGCACCACCAAGCGGGAGGCCGAACGGCTGATCGCCGCCTCCGGCATCGCCTACGCGATCCTTCGGCCGGGATTCGTCGTGGCGCCGTCCGCCTATGGCGGCAGCGCAATGCTGCGGGCGTTGGCGGCGTTTCCCTTGCAATTGCCCGGCGACGAATCGGCGACGCCGTTTCAGCCGGTGGCGGTGGAGGATATCGCTGACACCATCGCCTGGCTTGCCGCGCGCGACATCGGCGATCCCTCCGCACACGCGGTGACATGGGACCTGATGCAGCAGCAGCCGATCACGCTCGGCAATGTGATCGGTCAATTCCGCTGGTCGTTCGGCACCTCCCGCATGCCGCGGATCACGTTGCCCGGTTTCCTGCTCAATCTCGGCGCCAAGGCGGGCGATCTCGCCAACAAACTCGGCTGGATGCCGCCGATGCGCTCTACCGCGATTGCCGAACTGCGCCGCGGCGTCACCGGCGATCCCACGAACTGGATGGCGGCGACCGGCATCGTGCCGAAGACGCTGGCGCAGACGGTCGGCGGGCATGCGGCCACCATCCAGGACAAATGGTTCGCGCGGCTGTTTCTGGTCAAGGCGCTGGTCATCGCGAGCCTTGCGGTGTTCTGGATCGCGTCGGGCTTCATCTCGCTGGCGATCTCGTTTTCCGCCGCCGCCGATATTTTGCGGTCGCACGGTTTTCCGCCATGGCTGGTCGCGCCGATGACGGCCGTCACCAGCGTGATGGACATGAGCATTGGCGTGTTGATTTGCTTCCGCCGTACCGCTGCAGCCGGACTCATCGCGGGCATCATCGTGTCGCTGGGCTACATGACGGGCGCGGCAATCCTGACGCCGGGTCTCTGGATCGAGCCGCTCGGCGCGCTGGTCAAGACCGGGCCGGCGATCGTGCTGATGATTGTCGCATTGCTCACATTGGACAACCGATGACCGCCTGGCCGGACGATGACGTGATCCTCTATGACGGCGTCTGCATCTTCTGCTCGCGCTGGGTCCGCTTCGTTGCGACGCGTGATGTCGCACGTCGTTTTCGTTTCACTCCGATTCAGTCCGGCTACGGCACGCGGCTCGCGCAGGCCTTCGGGATCAACCCCGATGATCCCGACACCAACGCCGTCGTCCATGGCGGCGTGGCTTGGTTCAAATCCGACGCGGCATTGACGGTACTCGGCGCGCTGCCGGGCTGGGGCTGGACCCACGTGCTGTTTGTGGTGCCGAAGCCATTGCGCGACGGCGTCTACAGCCTTGTGGCGCGCAACCGCTACCGGATTTTTGGCAAGTACGAGGAATGTTTTATTCCCGACGCGGACATGCGGGCGCGGGTATTGGAGTAGAAGTATCCGTAGCGCGAACTCAATGCGAGGGGATGTTGAGTTTCTCTATTTTCGAATAGAGGGATGTTAGCTCGCGAGATTTAATGCGAAATTGGCTTCTACGTTTAATCCTAGGATTGCTCGATGACTCATTTTCGAGCTTTATGCCTGGGTCATAATATACTGAACCTGCAGTAATCGCTTGTAGGAATCTGACGAAGTCAGTGCCTTCGGCGATTCTAACCGCGCCACCATAACGATATTGTAGTTGCGGACTTTTTCTTCTTTCAGCCGGTACATAGACTGCCTGTGCGTGTTTGCGATTCCAGAGGGACATCAGCGACGCAAAGCTCCATTCTGCGGCAATGTCATCCTTGTCAGTGAGCAAAGCCAAAGAACCAGAGGTGTTTACGATCTCACATTTCGTCGAGTCGTATCCATTCAATGTCAAGGTCAGCTTCGTACCGGCATGGCGAACACCTTCAAAGAAGGTTCCTCCGAAATTCTTACGGTTTGGTCGCCCCTTCTTGTCGGGGTAGCCAAATCGGCGAATAAATCCTTCAACTCCTAGGGAGCGATACAGACCTCCAGTAGGCTCCGGCGTCATTAGAGTAACTGCTTTGGCGGAAGGCTTGTTGCCAAGTTTTTTTACCGTCGTTGCTTTCACTTCCCAACCTTTGAAATCTGGCTCGGAAATTCCATTTCGAGCGACTCCGAGTTCGGCTTCGAGCGTATACCCGACGCAATGGGACGAAATGCAATCAATTATCGATCCGTCTTTCGTAAGTGCCTTGGAGTTGATCCAGTCTAACAGATGGATTCTGTTGAGCTCTCGAATGAGCAAGTCGCGAGTGGAGACGCCGTATTCTTCGCGGCTGAGTGGCACAACAGCGAATACGCCAAGTCTTTCAAGGTGCCCCAGGGCAGCATAGGCGTGTGCAAGCAAACTGTCGGGACCAGTCGCCCACGCAAGAATGCGGCGGTCGGTGGCGATACCTAAGAAGAGCAGTCGTCCCTCAAGCCGAGTATTCATAAGATAGTTGGGGGCATTCTTCGCTCCCATTAGAAATCCGGACAGGCGCACTTCGGGATACTGTGGGTAAAAGATCAGCTTTGTTTGCGGAGCATTACTGGTGGTGCCATCCGGCTGCAGCCAATGAAAGTCGAGTGCCGCCTTCAGCGTGTCATGCTCTGGATCGGGCTCAAAATCGCCCGCCGGCAGAATATTGACCGCATCCAGATTGCCCTTCGAAACATATGGCTGATTCTTGCTGTTATCATTTGGGGCAAGCTCCTTGACCAAGAGCTTAGTCACGCCGCTGGCGAGCATCATGCCTTGCAGCGTTTCCAAAGCAATGTCGGGATGGTCGTCAATTGAAGCCACCGAATTTCCCCCGTAACTCTATCGTTCGTCTAGAAGAAAGAAGCCATTTTTCTAGCTTCTGAACTATCCTACTTTCGGGCGATCTGGTTCGTCCTTTGATTGCACACTCCCAAACGGAGCCACATCGCCATCCCACTCGTTTGAGAGCAGTCGTCGCATTCTCATCGATTTCCCGATTGCGTTCGATCTTCTTCCGCCAGAAGCCCTTCCGCGTCTTTGGCCATCTAAACAAATGGCAATCGTGCCCATGCCAGAAACAGCCATGAACGAAGATTACGGCCCGATGCTTGGGAAACACCAGGTCGGGCTTTCCAGGCAGGCGCTTGTCGTGGAGCAGGTAGCGAAAGCCCTTTGCGTGAAGGCCTCGCCGGATAACCATTTCGGGCTTAGTATTCTTGCCCCGAATACCCGCCATCATTCGGCTTCGTACTTCAGCCGAAACAACATCAGCCATAAGCAAAGGCCTGACTAGGCTCCTGGACAAACGGTAGTTCGGGGTGTTTTGTCGGCTTCTTGGAACCACGATTTTCGATCGCGTTAAGAATATGTGGCTTCATAAGTTCGGCAACGGAGGTCACAACGGGAACCACAACCGCATTGCCAAACTGCCTGTAGGCCTGCGTGTCGGAAACCGTGATACGAAAATCCGATCCATCGACATGCCGAAAGCCCATCAGTCTTGCACACTCGCGCGGTGTGAGCCGCCGTGGGCGCTTGCGAGGCTGAGCGATCAGAACCTCTGATCCGTCCTTGAAATATCGGGCAGAAAGCGTTCGGGCAACATCATCGGGGCCAAACAGGCTGTAACCAAAGCCATTACCTTTGGCTGCATGCTTGTCCTTGTAGCCCTTCAGATAATTCCAGAGGTGGGCCGTCAGCGTATATTTCGGGTCAACGCTCTCGTGTGCATCCAGAATTGAGCCAAGCCTGGGGCTATCGTCTGGAACAACAAGACGGTCGAAATCGAAGCGGCTTTCTTTTTTGAAGCCTACGAGAAAAATTCGCTCACGCTTCTGCGGCACCCATGGTGCGGAATTGATAACGCGGTGATGAACTTCATAGCCAAGCTCGTTGCGCAGAACGTTGACAATGGTTGCAAAGGTTCGACCTTTGTCGTGCCGCTGAAGGTTTTTCACGTTTTCTAGCAGGAATACGGAAGGCTGATGATGGGCAATGATTTGTGCCAGATCAAAAAATAAGGTGCCTTGTGTGTCACAAAGAAATCCGTGAGGCCGCCCGAGGGCATTCTTTTTGGATACGCCCGCAATCGAAAATGGCTGACAGGGAAAGCCTGCAAGAAGCACGTCGTGTGCGGGTATCATTGCGGGGTCCTTTGAGAACTCCCTGATGTCTCCTGCAATCGGATGGTCGTTGCCGAAATTCTCCCGATAGGTGGCTTGGGAATACTTGTCCCACTCGGATGTAAATACGCACTGCCCTCCGATGGCATCGAAGCCAATTCTCAGGCCGCCAATACCTGCAAACAGGTCGATAAATTTGAACGCGGCCGGTTTTTGCCGCTTTTCCGGCAACCGGGCCAAATGTTCCTGCAGCCATTTTATCGCAATCGGAGACGGTCGCGATTCACCGTTCTCATATCGGATGACCGTCCGCTCGGTGACACCGAGGAGGTTGGCAGTATCCGTGCGCGATAACCCCGTTTTCAGCCGAAGGGCTTCGAATTCGACCGAATGATGGGAGCGGGGCATGCGGACTCTTTCGCTGGGACAACAATGGACAATCTGTCAGCGATTCGTCCCAGCATGTATACTTGTTCATGGTATGTTCTGTCAACGAAACGATCAAGCTTTCGCTTTGCACGCCTCCATCACCTTCTCCGCCGTCCTTTCCCCCGAATCCCGCGCCCCATGCGCCGTCGAGAAAAAACCCGGCGAGGTCGCTTCTCCCGCAAAGAACAAGCGTCCATCCACGGGTGCCGCCAGCACCGCGCGGTCGCCGGCGTGGCCGGGCAGGGCGTGGGAATAGGAGCCGCGGGCGAAGGGGTCGTGGGCCCAGCGCGATTCGGACAGTGGCATTAGCTTGCGGCGGTAGTCATTGCCGAGGAAGCCCACGATCTCGTTGATGCTTTCGGCGGCCAGCGCGCCGGGGCCGGCATCTTCCAGCGCTTGCGCGAAGCGGCCGCCGAAGAAACCTTCGATGCAAGGCTGGCCGAACGGGCGCAGATGATAGGTGCCCATCGCGGTGCGCATGGTGGCGCCGCGCAGGCTGCCGTCCTTCGGCAGCGTATCGCCATCGTCGAGCGCCAGCATGACCTTGTCGGCAAGACCGAGCGGCAGGCCGCGCGCGGCGTCGACCTTGGCGGGCAGGGCTGGGTGAAAGCGGATCGCTTCATCTGCGATCAGATTGGTCGGCACGGTGACGATCACCTTGTCGGCGATCAGCATTCCCTGCGAAGTCTCGATACGAATGCGCTTGCCGGAATGATCGATCAGCGTCACCGCGCAATTGAGCGCGAGCGGGCACGAGGCGCCGTAAGCTGCGACCAGCGCGCCATAGCCGCGGCGAATACGCCAGTTGATCTCGGTGTCTTCATAGGCATCCATGTCGAGGATCGAAACGGAATCGAGCTCGCAACCATTCACGTAGGTCGAGATCGCGTCGATCATCGGGTTCCAGCGGTTACCGGGCTCGAGAGAGAGATTGGCGGCGGCATCGCGGCCGCTTTGGTGGGCCTGTTGCGCGGCCTCCTCGGCGCGATCATAGAACGCATCGAGTGCTGCAATGAACTGGGCCCGCTCTTCAACCGGGAACGCCTTGTTATAGACCTGCTCGCGCCACGGCGGGCGATTCCTGTCGATTTCGAACTTCAGTTGCTCGGCAATCGGCACGAAGGAATTTTCATCCGCCGAATGCAGCCAACCGCAGCCGAGATCGAAGGTGATTTCGGGTGAGGCCTGGATCGTATGGGCGCGGCCGCCGGCGCGGTCGCGCGCCTCCAGCACGATGCAGGAGAGCCTGGATCGCTTCAGCGCATGCGCGGCGCCGAGGCCGGCGGCACCGGCACCGATGATGGCGACATCGACTTCGGAGGGGAAGGACATCAGATCGTTGATTTCTTCGTCATGCTATCGGCGCAGTATCGAAGACGAAAATGGCCGGGACAAGCCCGGCCATCACAGATTCCTGCATAACAGGAAGCGCTTACGCCACCGCTTCCTTGGCCTTTTCCGCGCGCGTGCGGTCGTTGGCGTCGAGGTGGCGCTTGCGCAGCCGGATCGACTTCGGCGTGATCTCGACCAGTTCGTCGTCCTCGATATAGGCCAGCGCCTTTTCCAGGGTCATCCGGATCGGCGGGGTCAGGCGCACCGCTTCGTCCTTCGAGGTGGTGCGGATGTTGGTGAGCTGCTTGCCCTTGAGAATATTGATCTCGAGGTCGTTGTCGCGGGTATGCTCGCCGACGATCATGCCCTTGTAGACCTTCCAGCCCGGCTCGATCATCATCGGGCCGCGGTCTTCCAGCTTGAACATCGCGTAAGCCACCGCTTCGCCCTGATCGTTGGAGATCAGCACGCCGTTGCGGCGGCCCTGGATGTCGCCCTTGTAGGGCAGGTAATTGTGGAACAGGCGGTTCATGATCGCCGTGCCCTTGGTGTCGGTCATCAACTCGCCCTGATAGCCGATCAGGCCGCGGGTCGGCGCGTAGAACACCAGCCGCAGGCGATTGCCGCCGGAGGGGCGCATCTCGATCATCTCGGCCTTGCGTTCGCTCATCTTCTGCACGACCACGCCGGAGAACTCCTCGTCGACGTCGACCACGACTTCCTCGACCGGCTCCAGCAGCTGGCCGTCCTCGTCCTTGGTCAGCACGACGCGGGGACGCGACACCGACAGCTCGAAGCCTTCGCGGCGCATGGTCTCGATCAGGATCGCGAGCTGCAATTCGCCGCGGCCGGAAACTTCCATCGAATCCTTGTCGGCGGCCTCGACCACGCGCAGCGCGACGTTGCCCTCGGCTTCGCGCAACAGGCGGTCGCGGATCAGGCGGCTCGTCACCTTGTCGCCTTCGGTGCCGGCGAGCGGCGAGTTGTTGACGATGAACGACATCGAAACCGTCGGCGGATCGATCGGCTGCGCCTGGATCGGGGTTTCGACGCTCGGATCGCAGAACGTATCGGCGACGGTGCCCTTGGGCAGGCCGGCGATGGCGACGATGTCACCGGCTTCGGCCAGTTCGACCGGCTGCCGTTCGAGGCCGCGGAAGGCGAGGATCTTGGTGATGCGGCCGGTTTCCACCAGCTTGCCGTCGCGCGAGATGACCTTCACGCTCTGGTTCGGCTTCACCGAACCCGACGCGATGCGGCCGGTGATGATGCGGCCGAGATAGGGGTTGGCTTCGAGAATGGTGCCGAGCAGGCGGAACGGGCCTTCCTCGACCACCGGCGGCGCGACATGCTTGATGACGAGGTCGAACAGCGGCCTCATGCCGTCGTCGTGCGAGGCTTCCGGGGTGGTGCCCATCCAGCCGTTCTTGCCCGACCCGTACAGGATCGGGAAATCGAGCTGGTCGTCGGTGGCGTCGAGGGCGGCGAACAGGTCGAACACTTCATTGACGACTTCGGTGATGCGCGCGTCGGGGCGATCGACCTTGTTGATGGCGACGATCGGCTTCAAGCCAAGCTTCAGCGCCTTGCTGACCACGAATTTGGTCTGCGGCATCGGACCTTCGGCGGCGTCCACCAGCACGATCACGCCATCGACCATCGAGAGGATGCGCTCCACCTCGCCGCCGAAGTCGGCGTGGCCCGGCGTGTCGACGATGTTGATCTGGGTGTCTTCCCAATGCACCGACGTGCACTTGGCGAGAATCGTGATGCCGCGCTCGCGCTCGAGATCGTTGGAATCCATCGCGCGCTCAACCTGGCGCTGGTTGTCGCGATAGGTACCGGATTGCTGCAGCAACTTGTCGACGAGGGTGGTCTTGCCGTGGTCGACGTGGGCGATGATGGCGATGTTGCGAAGGTTCATAGCTGTTCTTTTGGCTCGGACAATGGCTGGAGCGCGATCTCGCCGGAAAACCGGGACCCACTTTTCC
>JBOHIT010000122.1:0-3090 GCA_050726155.1 Bradyrhizobium sp. | reverse complement strand
GCACCACGACGTTCTTGCGCAGGATCGCGACCGACTCGGCGTTCGCCGGCAGGTTCAGGTCGCCGCGCGCGACCGCAAGGTCGGTCTTGCCGGACGTGAACAGCGCGATGCTTTCGGTGGTGCCGGGAGTATTGATCAGTGACAGCCGAACCGGGCTGTGGTCGCGGGCGAAGGTCTGCGCCATCAGCTGCACCAGTTTCTGGTCGTCGCTTCCGGGAGGCCCGACGGCGATCCTCAAGTGGATCGGTTGCAGCAGATAATACAGCGCACCCGCGGCGGCGCCGAACGCGAGAATACCGACAGCGAGGATCAGCAGCGAATAGTTCTTTCGCTTCCGTCGCGGGCGGGGTGGGGTGGAATCTGCGTTCTGGTTTGACATCGTACTGTCACGTTACACGAAAAAACGCCGGAAGACTGCGAAAATCATCCTTACAGATCGATGACGTCATACGCTTGAAATATCTATGAACGAACGTCGGCACGTTAAGAATCACTGAGGTCGCCGACATGCGGGTACTAATAGCAACCGATGCCTGGCATCCGCAGGTTAACGGTGTGGTCCGGACGTTAACCTCGCTGGCGCGCAGCGCGTCCAATCTCGACGCCGAGATCAGCTTCCTGACCCCCGATGGGTTTCCTTCCCTTGGCGTTCCCACCTATCCGGGCCTGCGCATCGCGCTGCCGAACCGTCGCGAGATCGCGCGCCGGATCGAGGCGGCGGCGCCCGAAGCCATTCACATCGCGACCGAAGGCCCGATCGGCTGGGCGGTGCGCGGCTATTGCCGCCGCCACAAGCTCGCGTTCACGACGTCCTACACCACGCGCTTCCCGGAATATGTCGCGGTCCGCACCATGATTCCGGTCAGCGTCGGCTACGCGCTGTTGCGGCACTTTCATGCGGCGGCGTCGACCACCATGGTGGCGACCGCCTCGTTGCGGCAGGAGTTGAGCGAGCGCGGCTTTCGCAAGCTCGGCTTCTGGACCCGCGGCGTCGACACCGAATTGTTCGCGCCGGACGATCCGGCCACGATCGATCTGCCGCGCCCGATCTTCATGACCATGGGCCGCGTCGCGGTCGAAAAGAATCTCGAAGCGTTTCTCGCGCTCGATCTGCCGGGAACGAAGGTCGTGGTCGGCGACGGGCCGCAGCGGGCGCAGCTCGCGCAGAAATATCCGGACGCCGTCTTCCTCGGCGAGAAGAAGGGCGAGGATTTGCGGTCGCATCTGGCCGCGGCCGATGTCTTTGTGTTCCCGAGCCTCACCGATACGTTCGGCGTGGTGCAACTGGAAGCGCTCGCCTGCGGCACGCCGGTTGCGGCATTTCCGGTCACCGGGCCGGTCGACGTCATCGCCGATCATCCGATCGGCGCGCTGGATTGGGATCTGCGCAGCGCCTGCCTGCGCGCGCTGACCATGTCGCGCGAGGCCTGCCGTCATTTCGCGCTGGGGCGTTCCTGGGAGAACAGCGCCCGGCAATTCATCGGCAATCTGGCCGCGCTGCAGCCCAGCCGCGCCACGCTGCCGGTGCGCCGCATCCCCGGCACCAAAGCCGTGCAGGGCTAAGTCAATTCCGAGCGTGACCTGAAGCGTGCGTACCGGTTCTTCCGGAAAAATCATGCTCAACCAAAGCGAACCGAAGAGAGACGAGAAGGCAACCATGGCAGATATCATCAAGCTTGACGGCACCAGGGCGTTGGACTTCGACCGCGAGACGGTCGAACAGGCCTACGACCGCTGGGCGCCGGTGTACGACCTCGTGTTTGGTGGCGTGTTCAGCAAGGGCCGCAAGGCGGCGATCCAGGCCACCAACAAGATCGGCGGCCGCGTGCTTGAGGTGGGTGTCGGAACCGGCATCTCGTTGCCGCAATACGCACCGCATTTGCGCATATTCGGCACCGACATTTCGGAAGCGATGCTGCAGAAGGCCAAAAAGCGCGTCGACGAGCTCAAGCTGAAGAACGTCGAGGGCCTCGCGGTGATGGACGCCGAGAAGCTCGAATTCCCCGACAACTCCTTCGACGTCGTGATGGCGCAATATGTCGTCACCGCCGTGCCGAACCCGGAAGCCGCCCTCGACGAATTCGCCCGCGTGCTGCGGCCGGGCGGCGAGCTCATCATCCTGACCCGCGTCAGTGCGGACGCCGGCGTGCGCCGCTTCATCGAGCAGCGCCTGCAGCCGGTGGTTCGTCCGCTCGGTTTCCGTACCGCCGAGTTCGCCTGGTCGCGCTACGCGCAATGGCTGGCGGGCGCGCGCGGTATCGAACTGGCGGAGCGCCGCCTGGTGCCGCCGCTCGGTCACTTCTCGCTGGTGCGCTTTCGCAAGGTCGACGTCGCCAAGGCAGCGTAACGATCGAGGAAATCTCGGCGTCATCACATCGCCGCGAAACTTCATATGACATTTCGATGATGTCATACGCCGGACATCGAATCCCTTTAATCCTTAACCCTAGAGAACTTTGGGGGAGATCATGATCAAGAACTTCATGCAGGAATTGCGAACCCAGCGCTGGGACGACCATCGCTACTATCACCACAGCCGGATCAACCAGTCGCTGCACTTCGTCAGCGCGGCGAGTTTCCTGTTCGCCTATGTCATGCTGTTCATCGATCCGATGGTATCGGCGCTGGTCGGCTGGCTGGTCTCGATGACGTCGCGCCAGGCCGGGCACTTCTTCTTCGAGCCGCGCGGCTATGACCACGTCAACCACGCCACCCACGAGCACAAGGAAGAGATCAAAGTCGGCTACAATTTGCAGCGCAAGGTCGTGCTGATGGTGATCTGGGCCATGTCGCCGCTGGTGCTGTACTTCGATCCCACTTTGTTCGGCCTGTTCACACCCTGGGCGACGTCAGCGGATTTCATGCGTCAGGTTGCCAAGATATGGCTGACGATCGGCATAGGCGGGCTGCTGTTCCGCACGATCCATCTGTTCTTCATCCGGGACGTCGAGACCGGCCTGGTCTGGATGACCAAGATCGTCACCGACCCGTTCAGCGACCTCAAGCTCTACTACAAGGCGCCGCTTGCCCTGATGAAGGGCGAACTGATCGACCCGGGCCTCGAGAAGCACGTCAAGCACGCGTGAGTGT
>JBOHIT010000121.1:0-9958 GCA_050726155.1 Bradyrhizobium sp. | reverse complement strand
GATTTGACCGACAACGTCAACTTCATGGCGGGAAACCTGACGGCGCAGGTTCGCAACATCGCCGAGGTCGCGACAGCCATCGCCAGCGGCGACCTTTCCAAGAAGATCACTGTGGACGTACGGGGCGAAATCCTGCTTCTCAAGGAGACGCTCAACACGATGGTCGAGCAGCTTCGCTCCTTTGCTGGAGAAGTCACGCGCGTGGCGCGCGAGGTCGGCACCGACGGACGCCTCGGCGGGCAGGCCAACGTGCTCGGCGTGGCGGGCACCTGGAAGGATCTGACCGACAGCGTCAACTCGATGGCGGGCAACCTCACCGCCCAGGTCCGCAACATCGCCGAAGTGACCACGGCGGTGGCGAAGGGCGACCTCTCCAAGAAGATCACGGTAGACGTCAAGGGCGAGATTCTCGAGCTGAAGAACACCGTCAACACCATGGTGGACCAGCTCAACGCCTTCGCCTCCGAAGTGACGCGCGTGGCGCGCGAAGTCGGCACCGAGGGCAAGCTCGGCGGTCAGGCGCAAGTGCCCGAAGTCGCCGGCACCTGGAAGGACCTCACCGACAACGTCAACTTCATGGCCTCCAATTTGACCGCGCAGGTCCGCAACATCGCCGAAGTCGCGACCGCGATCGCCGGCGGCGATTTGTCCAAGAAGATCACGGTCGACGTCCGCGGCGAAATCCTGCTGCTCAAGGACACCTTGAACACGATGGTCGAACAGCTGCGCTCGTTCGCGGCCGAAGTGACCCGCGTCGCACGCGAAGTCGGCACCGAAGGACGGCTTGGCGGCCAGGCGGTGGTGCCCGGCGTCGGCGGTACGTTCAAGGACCTCACCGACAACGTCAATTTGCTGGCGGCGAACCTGACGACGCAAGTCCGCAACATCGCCGAAGTCACCACGGCGGTGGCGCGCGGCGACTTGTCGCGCAAGATCACCGTCGACGTGAAGGGCGAAATCCTCGAACTGAAGAACACCATCAACACGATGGTCGATCAGTTGAACGCGTGCGCGGGTGAAGTGACGCGCGTCGCGCGCGAGGTCGGCACCGAGGGCAAGCTCGGCGGTCAGGCGCAGGTGCCGGGCGTCGCCGGAACCTGGAAGGATCTCACCGACACCGTCAACTTCATGGCCGCCAATTTGACCGAGCAGGTGCGCGGCATCGTCAAGGTGGTGACCGCGGTCGCCGACGGCGATCTGAAACAGAACCTGACGGTGAAATCGAAGGGCGAAGTCGCAGCACTTGCCGATACCATCAACAACATGACCGAGACGCTGGCGACCTTCGCCGACCAGGTCACCTCGGTGGCGCGCGAAGTCGGCGTCGAGGGGCGGCTCGGCGGTCAGGCCAACGTGCCGGGTGCCGCCGGCACCTGGAAGGACCTCACCGGCAACGTCAATCTGCTCGCGGCCAATTTGACCTCGCAGGTGCGCGCGATCGCGGAGGTGGCGACCGCCGTGACCAAGGGCGACCTCACCCGCTCGATCCAGGTCGATGCGCGCGGCGAAGTCGCCGAGCTCAAAGACAACATCAACACCATGATCGGCAATCTGCGTCTGACCACCGACGTCAATACCGAGCAGGACTGGCTCAAGACCAACCTCGCCAAATTCACCAACATGCTGCAGGGCCAGCGCGACCTCACCACCGTCGGCCGGCTGCTGCTGACCGAACTGACGCCGCTGGTGAACGCCCATATGGGTGTCATCTACCGGGTCGAAAGCGAAGACAACGGGCAACTGCGCCTGTTGTCGGCCTACGCCGGCGACGGCAACCAGCCTCACCCGCAATTCGTGCAATTCGGCGAAGGCCTGATCGGGCAATCCGCGATGGACAAGCGCCAGCGGGTGATCTCGGACATTCCGGCCGACACCGTGCCGATCAATTCGGCGCTGTTGCGCGTGATCCCGAAAAACCTCGTGGTGCTTCCGGTGCTGTTCGAGAACCAGGTCAAGGCCGTCATCGAGCTGTATTCCGTCAGTTCGTTCACGACCTCGCAGATGACCTTCCTGGAACAGCTCACCGACTCCATCGGCATCGTGCTCAACAGCATCGAGGCCACGATGCAGACCGAAGGCCTGCTGAAGCAGTCGCAGCAACTCGCCGGCGAATTGCAGACCCAGCAGAAGGAACTGCAGCAGACCAACGAACAGCTCGAGCAGAAGGCCCAGCAGCTCGCCGAACGCAACGTCGAGGTGGAAAGAAAGAACCAGGAAATCGAACAGGCGCGCCGCGCGCTCGAAGAGAAGGCGACCGAGCTGTCGCTGACGTCGAAGTACAAGTCCGAATTCCTCGCCAACATGTCGCACGAGCTGCGCACGCCGCTGAACAGCTTTCTTATTCTCGGCCAGCAGCTCACCGAAAACCCCGACGGCAATCTGTCGGCGAAACAGGTCGAGTTCGCCCGCACCATCCACGGCGCCGGCACCGACCTGCTCAACCTGATCAGCGACATCCTCGACCTCTCGAAGATCGAATCCGGAACGGTGACGGTCGACGCCGAAGAGATCCTGACCGCAAACCTGCTGGAGACGGTCGGCCGGCCGTTCAAGCACGAAGCCGAAAACCGCCAGCTGTCGTTCACCATCAGCGTCGACGAGAACCTCGCCCGCAGCATGGTGACCGACTCCAAACGCCTGCAGCAGGTGCTGAAGAACCTGCTCTCGAACGCGTTCAAGTTCACCGCCGAAGGCGGCGTGAGAATGAGTGTTTCCGCGGCGCTGGGCGGCTGGAGCACCGAGCATCCGATCCTCAACCACGCGCCCGCCGTCGTCGCCTTCGAGGTGACCGATACCGGCATCGGCATTCCGCCGGAAAAGCAGAAGCTGATCTTCGAAGCGTTCCAGCAGGCGGATGCCGGCACCAGCCGGAAATATGGCGGTACCGGCCTCGGCCTCGCCATCAGCCGCGAACTTGCGAGCCTGCTAGGCGGCGAAATCCACCTGCGCAGCGCCCCGGGCAAGGGCAGCACCTTCGTGCTGTATCTGCCGCTGAAATATTCCGGACCGACGATCGCGCCGCGGGTCCTTTCTTCGTCGGCCTATCTGTCGCCGCCGGCGCTGCAGGCCGCGGCCACCCAGGAGCGGGTGATCGAACAACTGGCGGACGACCGGCTCAATCTCGAAGCCGGCGACACCATCCTGCTGATCGTCGAGGACGATCCGCATTACGCGCGGGTGCTGATTGATCTCGCGCGCGACAAGGGCTTCAAGGTGCTGGTCGCCAATCGCGGCGCCGAAGCGCTGGAACTCGCCAAGCAGTTCCAGCCGACGGCGGTTTCGCTCGACGTGTTCCTGCCGGACATGCTGGGTTGGACTGTGCTGAGCCAGCTCAAGCACAACCCGCTGACCCGGCACATTCCGGTGCAGATCATCACCCTCGACGAGGACCGCCAGCACGCGTTGGCGCGCGGCGCATTTTCCTTCGTCAACAAGCCGACCACGACCGAAGGCGTCAGCGCCGCATTGTCCCAGATCAAGGAGTACGCCAAACCGCGGCGCAAGCGCCTGTTGATCGTGGAAGACAACGCCGCCGAGCAGATGAGCATCAAGGCGCTGCTCGATCACGTCGACATCGAAATCCTGACCGCGGACACGGGCGCCGGCGCACTTTCGGTGCTGCGCGATAACCCCTGCGACTGCGTCGTGCTAGACCTGCGGCTGCCGGACATGAGCGGTTTCGAGGTGCTCGACCAGATCCGCAACGACGACGCGCTGTCGAACGTGCCGGTGGTCGTATTCACGGGACGGGAACTTTCGGCCGAGGAGGACGCGGAACTCCACACCATGGCCCGCAGCATCGTGGTCAAGGGCGTGGAATCGCCGGAACGCCTGCTCGACGAAACGTCGCTGTTTTTGCACCGTGTGATCACGGAATTGCCGGTTGAAAAGCAGAGGATGCTTGAGAAGCTCAATAGTTCCGATGAGGACCTTGTTGGCAAGACTGCGCTTTTGGTGGACGACGACGCCCGCAACATCTTTGCGCTGTCGAGCGTGCTGGAACGGCGCGGCATGAAGGTGCTGACGGCGACCACCGGCCACGAGGCTGTTGCGCTGGTCGAATCCAATCCCAAGATAGCAATCGTGCTGATGGACATCATGATGCCGCAGATGGACGGCTATCAGACCATCGGGGTTATCAGGCAGAACCCGTCGTTTGGCCGGCTCCCGATCATCGCGCTGACCGCGAAAGCGATGAAGGGCGACCGCGAGAAATGCCTCGAGGCCGGTGCGTCGGATTATCTGGCAAAACCCGTCAACACCGAGCAGCTGCTCCTCGCCATCCGCATGTGGCTCCACCGTTGATCGGCACGCAAAGATGATGGATCACGAGCAAGTCAATATTCTTTTGGTAGACGATCAGCCGGCAAAGCTGCTCGCCTACGAGGTGATCCTGAAGGAGCTTGGCGAAAATCTGATCACGGCCGCTTCGGGGCGCGAAGCGCTCGAGTTCCTGCTCAAGAACGACGTCGCGATCATCCTGGTCGATGTGTGCATGCCGGAACTGGACGGCTTTGAGCTGGCCGCGATGATCCGCGAACATCCCCGCTTCCAGAAGACGGCGATGATATTCATCTCGGCGATCCAAGTCAGCGATCTCGATCGCCTGCGCGGCTACGAAATGGGCGCGGTGGATTACGTTCCGGTGCCGGTGGTGCCGGAAGTCTTGCGCGCCAAGATCAAGGTATTTGCCGAACTTTACCGCAAGACCCGCCAGCTGGAGCGGCTCAACGTCGAACTCGAGGACCGGGTTCGCGCCCGTACCGCCGAACTGGAGGAATCCCACACGCGGCTGTTGCAAAGCGAGCAGCGCCGCAGTCTGGCGATCGCCGCCGGAAAAATGGGATCCTGGGATTGGGATTGGATCAGCGGTGACTGGATGTGGGACGACGGCCAGTACCAGATTTTTGGTCTCGATCCGAAATCCTTTGTGGTGACACCCGCCAGCGTTCAGGCATTGCTGCATCCGGACGATATCGACGAATTGCGCAAGGCGATGGCGCAGTTCACCAAAGGCATCACCTCCTATGAGGCGGAGTTCCGGATCCTTCGCCCTGATGGCGAGGTCCGCTGGTGTACGGGCACGGCTGCAACGAGCACCAACAAGGACGGCCGCGTCATCCGCGTCAGCGGCGTAACGGTCGACATCACCGAACGCAAGCAGGCCGAAGAACGCCAGAATTTGCTGGCCCGGGAAGTCGATCACCGCGCCAAGAACGCGTTGGCGCTGGCGCAATCCATCGTCCGGTTGACGCGCGGCGAAAACGTCAAGAGCTACATCCGCTCGGTCGAGGGACGGATCACCGCGCTGGCGCGGGTTCACACCGTGCTGTCATTGTCGAGCTGGCAAGGCGCCGAAATCGGAAAGCTGATCGACGAGGAGCTGGCGCCCTACTCGACCGGCGAGCAGATCGAATTGAGCGGCGCCGAGGTGCAATTGCAACCGGCGACCGCGCAGACGGTGGCTTTGGCCTTGCATGAACTCGTGACCAATTCAGCCAAGTATGGCGCGCTGTCGACGCTGACGGGCCGGCTATCGGTGAGCTGGGAGCTCAAATCGGGCCTCCTCGACATCGTGTGGATGGAGACCGGCGGGCCTGCGGTCGAGATACCGGCATCGCGGGGGTTCGGGACGAGGAGCGTCATCGCCAGCATCGAGTCGCAACTCGGCGGCAAGGCCGAATTCGACTGGCGCCCCGAAGGTCTGGTTTGCCGGCTGTCTGTCCCGCTTTCCCAGCACCAGATTGCGCTTGATCCGGCATCGCCCCGTGAGGCGGCGTCGGAAGAGAGCAACGGCAGGCGCGTTGGACTATTGGCCCGGCCTTGAAGGGTGGCCTTAGGATGACAGCGCCACTCCGGCAACGGCATGGGCCGAGGGCCGCACCGCTTCCCGCGCCGCGCTGATCGCACGGGTGAGGTCGTTCGGACGAAACGGCTTTTGCAGGCAGACGACATCGGCCAGTTCCGGGGATTTCGACAGGAAGTCGAGCGCCGTAATGCCTGATATCGCGACCACAGGCAGATCCGGTACCCGTTCACGCATCGTCGCGATCAGGTCGGAGCCGTTCGAATCCTCCAGGAAAATATCGACGATCGCGAGGTCGAAACCACCTTCTTCGAATGCCTTCAGTCCCGCTTCGGCGGTGGCGGCTTCGACGACTTCGAATTGGTTGATCCGCAGCACGATCGAGATCATGGTGCGCACATCGGCCTGGTCGTCAATCACAAGAACACGGGGCATGAAAAATCCGGACTGGTCGTCCAACAGCCTATGATGAAAATCCCCGAGGGAAGCGCAAAGCCGCGGGCATTATTCCGCCGTTCGGTAAAGGGCGGGTTACCCGGAACCGCGCTTCCAACGGCAAATCGAACAGGTAGTATGTAACCTTGGGTTGATTCCAACCGCCGCCGGCTCACGCTAGACTTGGGCGTACCATCCACCGTCCGGCACTCGGGCGGCTTTGTGTCCGCCGCCTGTTTGATTCCCTGGCACTCCTTGCGATCGATATTCGCATATCCGGTAGATACGCCGCGTCAGTGGATGGGTTAATGTTCGCGCATTTGGTACTGGTCCAATGGCGCGTTCGATGCCAGTTTGCCGGGGACGACTATGCAGACGGCTGACGAACGCAACATCTTTCTATCGACCCAGCCGGCAACCGGCCGCGATCGGGCGTGGGCTCTCTCCGTCGTTGCCATCTCGTCGGTTCTGTTCATCGGCGCGGCGATCTACGCCAGGGTGCCGCTTACCCCGGTGCCGGCGTTCATCGCGAGCTACCAATCCGCGCTCGCGATCAACGATCTGATCACCGCCATGCTGCTGTTTTCGCAGTTCGCGATCCAGCGCCCGCGGGCGCTGCTGCTGCTCGCGAGTGGATATTTGTTCACCGCAGTCGCCGCGATCGTCCACGCCCTCAGCTTTCCCGGTGTGTTCGCCCCGACCGGCCTTCTCAATGCCGGTCCGCAAACGACGGCCTGGTTATACCATATCTGGCACATCGGATTCCCGCTATGTGCGCTCGGTTACGCGCTGCTGAAAGACGGCGACGGCGGCGCGAAAATACGCGGGTCGGTCGACCGGGCGATCATGGGCAGCGTCACTGCGGTCGGTATCGCCATAGCGTTTGCAATCTGGTTCGTCACCGCCAGACATGACCTGTTGCCGACACTGATTAGCGGCGAGCAATTCACCTCCACCTTGATCGGCATCTTGTCGACCGAGGTGCTGCTCAGCTTCGCAACCCTGGTGATCCTCTGGTTCCGGCGACCGCGTTCCGTGCTCGACGTATGGATCATGGTCGTGATGTGCGCATGGATGTTCGACATCGCATTGTCAGGGATTCTCAACGCGGCCAGATTCGATCTGGGCTTCTACGCCGGCCGCTTTTATGGGCTGTGCGCCGCCAGTTTCGTCCTGGCCGTGCTGTTGATCGACAACGTTGCCCTGCAGGGCCAGCTGGCCCGGCTGCTCGAAAGGCTGCGCCGCCAGGCCGCTTCCGAACGCAGCCTCCATACCGAACGCGAGCGGCTTTTCAGCGCCGTGGTGGAATCCTCCAACGACGCCATTATCACCCAGTCGCTCGACGGCATCATCACCGCCTGGAACCGTGCCGCCGAGCGACTGTTCGGCTACGTTTCGATCGAAGCGGTGGGCAGGCATATCGAACTCATCGTTCCGCCGGACCGCCGCGTCGAGGCTCGCAACATCCTCAAACAGGTCGCCCGTGGCGAAATCACCGAAGACTACGAGACGGTGCGTTCGCACAAGGACGGACGAACGGTGGATGTCTTGCTGACCACCTCGCCGATCCGCTCGGCCTCCGGCAAGATTGTCGGCGCATCGAAAATCGCGCGCGACATTACCGAAAACAAGCGGACGCATAAGGCGCTCAACCAGGAGATCGAGGAACGGCAGCGCATCTTCGAAACCTCGCACGACCTGATCCTGGTGACCGATACCGCCGGCAATTTCATCCAGGTCAGTCCGAGCGCCAAGATCATCCTCGGTTACGATCCGGCCGAAATGATCGGCCACAGCGCCGTCGACTTCATCCATCCGGATGACCTCGAAAGCACCCGCAACGAGATGCGCGCGGCGCGGCGCGGAAAGCAGTTGCGAAACTTCGAGACGCGCTACGTCCACAAGGATGGTATGCCGGTCGCACTGAACTGGACCGGCACCTGGTCGGAGCCGGTAAGGCGGCACTTCTTCATCGGCCGCGACCTCACCGAGAAACAGGCGGCGGAAGCCCAACTGCGGCACATCCAGAAGATGGATGCGATCGGCCAGCTGACCGGCGGCGTCGCGCACGACTTCAACAACATCCTGACCGTGATCACCGGGACCATCGGAATCCTGGAGGAATCCGTCACCGACAGGCCCGAACTCGTCGCCATCACCCGGTTGATCGACGAGGCCGCCGAACGCGGGGCGAATCTGACCAGGCATTTGCTGGCTTTTGCCCGCAAGCAGCCGTTGCAGCCGCGTGAAGTCGACGTCAATGCGCTGGTGCTGGAGGCCGCCAAACTGCTGCACCCGACGCTCGGCGAAAACGTCGAGATCACGCCGCTGCTGGCGCAGGACGCGTGGACGGCCTTGGTCGACCCGAACCAGCTCACGACGGCGGTTCTCAACCTTGCCCTCAATGCGCGGGACGCCATGCCCAATGGCGGCAAGCTCGCGCTCGAGAGCAGCAACATCTATCTCGACGAAAACTACGCCAGCATGAACAGCGAGGTCGTGCCCGGAAATTATGTGATGGTGGCCGTGAGCGATACCGGCACCGGTATTCCCGCGGCGCTCATCGAGCGGGTGTTCGATCCCTTCTTCACCACCAAGGAGGTCGGCAAGGGCACCGGCCTCGGCCTCAGCATGGTGTTCGGCTTCGTCAAGCAATCGGGCGGGCATATCAAGATCTACAGCGAGGAAGGCCACGGCACGTCGGTCAAGATGTACCTGCCGCGCGCTATCGGATTGAGCCAAACCGCCGCCGAAGCCGCTATTTCGGCCAATGTCGAGAGCGGTACCGAGGTCGTGCTGGTCGTCGAAGACGACTCCCTGGTGCGCCGTTACGTGATGACGCAGATCGAAAGCCTCGGCTACACCACTTTCGAGGCGGCCAATGCCCGCGAAGCCCTGCAGATCATCGATGGCGCTCCAACCCTCGATTTGCTGTTCACCGACGTCATCATGCCCGGCGAGATGAACGGCCGCCAACTGGTCGACGAGGCGCTGAAACGGCGTCCCTCGCTGAAAACCCTGTACACATCAGGCTATACCGAGAATGCCATCGTTCATCACGGCCGCCTCGATTCCGGCGTGTTGCTGCTGGCAAAGCCCTATCGCAAATCCGAACTCGCCAGGATGCTCCGGTTGGCGCTCGACGGTTGAGGCATTCTTCGTGGTTGACGCATTGCTGGCGATAAGCTGACATCCAGGCTGCGACATGCGCACATACGACGGACCGGCACCTTGAAAAACCTTCTCACCGACATCGCCGGCGTCCGCGTCGGCCACGCCGACGACGCTTCCGTCGCGTCCGGCGTCACCGCTGTTGTTTTCGACCAGCCCGCGATTGCATCGATCGACGTGCGTGGCGGCGGTCCCGGCACCCGCGAGGAAGGCCTGCTCGGGCTCGCAGCCAACGTCGAAGCCGTCGATGCCATCACGCTCTCCGGCGGCTCCGCGCTTGGGCTGGATGCCGCGGGCGGCGTGCAGGCCTGGCTTGCGGAGCAAGGACGCGGCCTGCGCATCCGCGAAGCCGTGATTCCGATCGTGCCAGGCGCGATCTGCTTCGATCTCCTGAACGGCGGCAACAAGGCCTGGGGACGTTTTCCGCCGTATCGCGATCTCGCCTATGCCGCCGCCGGCGCGGCGGGCACCGATTTTGCGCTTGGCAGCGTCGGCGCCGGGCTTGGCGCCACCACCGCCAATTTGAAGGGCGGACTTGGTTCGGCC
>JBOHIT010000120.1:0-7516 GCA_050726155.1 Bradyrhizobium sp. | reverse complement strand
GGTGCCTCCCATCATCTGACCTCACGCTGCGGCTGGTCGGCTTCGATCGGCGAGACCCGATCCTCAATCTTCCCTGAGATACTGGCTGCGGTCGGATCTGGCCCGGCAGGCGACGGTGTCGTTTTGGGCGACCCGAAGAACTGCCGATGATTCTCTGCCCAGACCCGGCGGCAGTTTTGGAGCGACGCGGTCGAATCCAACGTGACTGTCCGGCAGCGCACAAGTTCTGAGGCAAGTGCATCCGCCTCCTCGCGCTCGAGCGGCGCAATGCCGCCGGGGTCTTCGCCGCGGCGGCTATGGATGACAGCCCACGCGGCAATCAAGACGATGAAAGCTACCGCCGCGATCCGCGCAAAATGGCGAGGGGTGAGATAGCGGCTCATTAGTGGAACATCTGAACGGTGGTGGGTTGGTAGCCAACGCCAGGCGCAAGGAAGCGACGGAGCTGCTCCCTACCCTGGTCCTGAGCCGTGGTACGCTGTGCGGCTTCAAGACTCTGCGCCCGCCCTTGAGCCGCGACGGTCGCGGTCAGATCCGCGAGTTGCTGTGCCTGCAGCGCAACCAGTTGGTTACCAGCCTGCATCGCCTGCAGCGCGCCAGTCGCCGATTGGCTCGACGTCACCAACGCCGACATCTGAGTGCGGTTGGTGTCGAGATTGCCGACCACGCCGGCCTGGACCCTCAACGCATCCTGAAAACCCGCGACCGATATCTGCCAGCGAGCTTGCGCATTTGTGATCAACATCCGGCTAGATGTCCCCGAGGAAGCCGGCGCGTAGGTGGTCGAGAAGGCATGGTCTATCTGCTGGACGTCGTAGGCGATCCGCTGGGCCTGGGTCAGAAGCTGTTGGGTGCGCTGGATCGAGGACTGCAGTTGCTGCAGCGACGAATACGGCAGGGTCGCGAGATTCCTCGCCTGATTGATCAGCATCTGGGCCTGATTTTGCAGGGAGGTGATCTGGTTGTTGATCTGCTGCAGCGCGCGAGCAGCGGTGAGCACGTTCTGTGCGTAATTGTTTGGGTCGAACACCACGACCTGTGCCGAAGTCGGCGCAGTTGCTGACGCAATCGAGAGTGCGGCGATACTCACTGCCGCGAGGTAACGGATACGAGTCACGACGAGCGCTCCGAAGTTGTGAGATTGGGAATGATGTCGGCGGCCCACCCGACACCACGATGGACAAGCCATGCGGCGACGAAACCGTTGCGGCCGTGTTCTGCGAAGATCCGCTCGATCGCGGCCTGGTCGGATTTGGCTGAAGCGGCCGTGAAAGCGAGCGCGATGTCGCCGAGCCCAAGCTCGAACAGGCGATTGCCACGCCGCGATTGGCAGTAATAGTCGCGCTTCGGCGTCGCGCGGGCGAGGATCTCGATCTGCCGATCGTTAAGACCGAAGCGGCGATAGATCGCTGTGATCTGCGGCTCGATGGCACGCTCATTCGGCAGGAACAGACGCGTTGGGCAGCTCTCGATGATGGCGGGCGCGATCGCGGAGCCGTCGATATCAGACAGCGACTGGGTGGCGAAGATGACTGAGGCATTCTTCTTGCGCAGCGTCTTCAGCCATTCTCGCAGTTGTCCGGCAAAGCCTACGTCGTCGAGTGCGAGCCAACCTTCGTCGACAATCAGCAAGGTCGGCCGCCCGTCGAGCCGCCCTTCGATGAGATGAAAGAGATAGGCGAGCACCGCGGGCGCGGCACTCGTCCCGATCAGACCTTCGGTTTCAAAGGCCTGGACTTCGGCCTCTCCGAGACGCTCGGCCTCGGCATCGAGCAACCGGCCATAGGGTCCGCCGAGACAATACGGTTGCAGCGCACGCTTGAGCGTCTGCGATTGCAACAGCACCGACAGACCGGTCAACGTACGTTCGGCTGCCGGTGCTGATGCAAGCGATGTCAGAGCCGACCAGAGATGATCCTTCGCCTCCGGTGTGATGACGATCGTCTCGCGCGCGAGGATATTGGCGATCCATTCCGCCGCCCAAGCGCGTTCCGCGGCATCATCGATCAAGGCCAAAGGCTGGAGCGCGACGGGCTCGCTGGCGTCGTCCGACAGCGCGCCGCCGAGATCATGCCAATCGCCGCCCATGGCGAGTGCCGCAGCACGAATCGAACCACCGAAGTCAAAGGCAAAGACTTGGCTTCCCGGATAACGGCGGAACTGCAGTGCCATCAGCGCTAAAAGCACCGATTTGCCGGCGCCGGTCGGACCCACCACCAGCGTATGGCCGACGTCGCCGACATGCAGCGAAAATCGAAACGGGGTCGCCCCCTCGGTTCGCGCGAAAAACAATGCTGGCGCGCCAAAATGCTCGTCTCGCTCCGGGCCTGCCCAGACCGCGGAGAGCGGGATCATGTGGGCGAGATTCAGTGTCGAGATCGGCGGCTGGCGGACGTTGGCGTAGGCGTGGCCCGGCAGCGACCCTAGCCAAGCCTCCACGGCATTCACGCTCTCGGTCATGCAGGTGAAGTCGCGGCCTTGAATGACCTTTTCGACCAGGCGGAGCTTTTCGTCGGCGACGCTGATATCGTCGTCCCACACCGTTACCGTGGCGGTGACGAAAGCCTGTCCGACCGCATCAGATCCGAGTTCCTGCAGCGCAGCGTCGGCATCCATCGCCTTGTTATAGGCGTCGGTGTCGAGCAAGGTAGACGCCTCGTTGGTCATCACCTCCTTCAGGATCGCGGCAATCGATTTGCGCTTGGCAAACCATTGCCGGCGGATTTTCGTGAGCAACCTGGTCGCATCAGTTTTGTCGAGCATGATCGCGCGTGTTGACCAGCGATAGCCGAACGCAAGCCGGTTGAGCTCGTCCAGAATCCCAGGGGTCGTGGCGGTCGGGAATCCAACTATCGTCAGCACCCGCAGATGCGAATTCCCAAGCATCGGCTCGAGGCCGCCGATCAGGGGCTGGTCGGCCAGCACCGCGTCGAGATACATCGGAATTTCCGGCACGCGAACACGCTGGCGCTTGGTCGAAACAGTCGAATGCAGATAGGTCAGCGTTTCCTCGTCATCGAGCCATCCGATCTCGGGCATAAAGCCCTCGACGAGCCCAAGCACACGCTCGGTCCGGTCGACGAATCCACGTTGTACTTCGTGAGCATCCGCGTCTTCGCTGCGATCGCGCCCCTCGTAGAGGAAACGTTCGGCGCGCGCGGGGTCTTCTGGCGGGGGCAAATAGAGAAAGGTGAGGAAATAACTCGATTCGTAATGCGAGCCTTCCTGCTCAAATTCGGCGCGGCGCTCAACGTCAACCAGAGCGGACGCCACATCCGGGAAATGGCCTTCAGGATATTTGCTTGCGGGATGACGCTGCGCCTCGACGAAGACAGCCCAGCCCGAACCGAGCCGGCGAAGCGCGTTGTTCAACCGGCCGGCGACTCCGACCAGTTCGGCCGGCACAGCAGACTCCAGGTCCGGCCCCCGAAACCTAGCGGTGCGCTGAAACGAGCCGTCTTTGTTGAGGACGATGCCCTCATCGACCAAAGCGGCCCAGGGCAGGAAATCCACTAGCTGCGTGGTCGAGCGCCGGTATTCAGCGAGGCTCATCATCGGCTCAAAACCCCAAATAGCTGGCGATACGGAGATGGCGGCGCACGACATCGACGAATTGCGGGTCGCGCTTTGCGGCCCACACTGCAGCGGCCTGACCGATGATCCCGAGCAAGAGCCCGGCAATCCACAGCCGCAGGCCGAGGCCGAGCACCGCAGCCAAAGTGCCGTTGAGGATCGCAACGGCGCGTGGCGCGCCTCCGAGCAGGATCGGCTCGGTCAAAGCGCGATGCACGGGAACGGTGAAGCCTGCGATGGGATCAACTTCATCCATCACACCAGCACCCCGCCACCGAACGAGAAGAATGAAAGGAAGAAGGAGCTGGCTGCGAACGCGATCGACAGACCGAACACAATCTGGATCAGGCGACGAAATCCTCCTGAGGTGTCGCCAAAAGCGAGCGTCAATCCGGTGACGATGATGATGATCACGGCCAGGATCTTGGCGACGGGCCCCTCGACCGATTGCAGGATCTGATTGAGCGGTTGCTCCCAGGGCATGTTGGAACCGGCGGCCCAGGCGGGAGCGGAGACGAGCATGTGAAGACAGGCGGCGGCTAGAAAAATGCGGCGATGCAAGTATAAAGGTGATTGCGTCATGACTGATCTCCCGCGGCGTGAAGGACGTAGTCGCCGCCTTTGCCAAGCCCATCGACGCGAGCAAGCTCGGCGAGGCGCCGGTCGGATCCGCGACCTGCCAGCACGGCGATGAATTGGATCGTCTCGGCGATCAGCGCACGCGGAACCGTGACGACGGCCTCCTGGATCAACTGCTCCATCCGGCGGAGCGCGCCGAGTGCCGAGCCGGCATGGATGGTGCCGATGCCGCCGGGATGGCCAGTGCCCCAAGCCTTCAGTAGATCGAGCGCTTCGGCGCCTCTGACTTCACCGATCGGGATGCGATCCGGGCGCAGGCGGAGCGAGGAGCGAACGAGATCGGAGAGCGAAGCAACGCCATCCTTGGTCCGGAGCGCCACGAGGTTCGGCGCCTTGCACTGCAGTTCGCGCGTATCCTCGATCAGCACGACGCGATCGGCGGTCTTTGCGACCTCCGCCAATAAGGCGTTGGTGAGGGTTGTCTTGCCGGTGGAGGTGCCGCCGGCGACAAGGATATTGCGGCGATCGGCGACGGCCGCGCGTAACGTCTCCGCTTGATGAGCGTTCATGATGCCGGCGGCGACATAGTCGTGGAGCGTGAACACGGCGACCGCAGGCTTGCGGATCGCGAAGGCCGGAGCTGCGACGACGGGCGGGAGCAATCCCTCGAAGCGCTCGCCGGTCTCGGGCAATTCAGCTGATACTCGTGGCGAACCTGGATGCACCTCAACGCCTACATGGTGCGCAACGAGCCGTACGATACGTTCGCCATCGCTGGGCGATAGACGTTCGCCGGTATCAACCAGCCCGCCAGTGAGCCGATCGATCCAAAGACGCCCGTCGGGGTTGAGCATCACCTCGACAATCGAGGGGTCTTCGAGCCAGAGCGCGATGCTGGGACCGAGCGCGGTGCGCAGCATGCGTGCGCCGCGCGAAGTCGCCTCTTGATTGAGGTGATGGATTGCCAATTTAAGTCCCCCGCCCGACGACCGCGAATTGCAGTCGTGGTGTCGGGGATGATTAGAAAAGGCAGGATGTGCGACTGCGCAACAAGATCAGATCAAGCGTAGCGCTCTAGCGTAGAAAGACCCGTGAATGGCGAAGCCGTTCATGGAGAGCCATCCTGATGATCCGGTGTCTTGTCCTTGTGAGTGACGTCTTGAGAAATTTCCTCGGCGAGAGTTTGCCCCTTCGCCAACCGCCTGCCGAGCGCCTCGACGAAGGCTTCGTAGCGCTCACGGCCCTTGGCCTGGGCAGCCGGCTGCGCGGTGTCCGGCAATGGTGGCGTGACGGTCAGCCAGAAGCGCACGAACAGCGCCAATGCCTCGTTCGAGATGGTGATGTGGCGTTCAAGCCGCTCCACCTGTCGCGTCAGCCGGTCGAGTCGACGCCCAAGTGCCGCCTCCATCCGTTCGGAATTATCGGGCGACAGATACGATGAGAGCGCGGTTTCGACGACGAGCGCCTGTGGCACACGCTTACGATCAGCATAATCGGCAAGTTGCCCCGCGAGGTCCGGTGGCAGTCGAAACGTGTGCTTGGTCCGCATCGGTCAGCCCCTAGCAGTCTGCTGAAAAACCTTGAAATAGAGAGTTTTGGTATTCTCGGCGGTCGTTGTTGGGGCGACGCAGCGGAGTTGGATGTAATTTTCTAGCCTGGTGTTGGGTTTACCCTGACGCGGGGTGGCTAAGTGGCAAGCAGTTTGGGAATGCGGATCAGGTTATAGGCGATCAGATTGAGCAGGAAGTCGGCGGCGACACGAGCGATGCCACGATGCTTGGTCTTGCGCATGGTGCCATGCTGCTTGCCCCATCCGAAAATGCACTCGACCATCGCCCGGCGTGATTGCGACATGCCATATCCCGGATGCCGGGTGGTTCGTTCGTCGATGGCGCTGTTGCGGGTCTTGCCGGTTTTGGTGACGGCCTGGTTCTGTGTCACATGCGGCGTCACGCCGATGGCGCGAAGATTGGCGACGTGATCGGCGGTATCGTACGCCTTGTCCTCACCGGCCGTGATGCGGCGACCTGCGGCTTTGCGTCTCGCCTTCAGCATGCTCTCCGAAGCCCGGCGTTCGGCGGTGCCATTGGCATGCGTTACCCTGCCGGCCACCGCCAGCCCATGCCGGTTCTCCATGGTGGCGTGGCCCATATAGCAAAGCTTGGCCTCCCGTCCGGCCGCCTTGCGATAAAGCCTGCTGTCCGGGTCGCTGGTGCTCGCATGGGTGTCGTTCTTGCGCTTCTGGCCGTGGAAGTTGGCGCCATCATCATCGCCGCTGCCGTCCTTGGGACGAAAACTCTTCTGCGAAGCCCAGGCTTCGATCAACGTTCCGTCCACCGAAAAATGCTCGTCCGACAATAGTGGTTTGACCTGAGAATGGTTCAGAAGCCTGGTCATGAACTTCGTGAACACATCGCCGTTCTGCAGCCGCTCGCGGTTCTTGGTGAAGGTGGTCGGGTCCCAGACCGGATCGTCCGGCGACAGTCCCACGAACCAGCGGTACAAAAGATTGTAGTCCAGTTGCTCCATCAACTGGCGTTCCGAGCGGATGCCGTAGAACACCTGCAGCAGCAGGGCGCTCAGCAATTGCTCCGGCGGGATCGAAGGACGCCCCTCGCTGGCGTAGAGCCTCCCAAGGCTGCGGTTCAAATCACTCAAAACATCCCGGACAAGTTCCCGGACCTTCCGCAGCGGATGGTTCGCTGGCACACGCTTATCCGGAGCGATGTACGAAAACAGGCCGCCCTGATCCGCAAACCTGCCGCGCATGATCGTCTCCACCGATTCGAGATGATAAAGTGAATCATCAAGCCCCCTCCCTGGCGAGGGGGTTCTTCAGCAGACTGCTAGAGGTCGATGCCGTCGCCAGGATCCATCGCGGCCTGACGCGCCAGACCACGAGCCTGCTGACGAAGTACGCGGGCACGCACGGCGTCATCATCGGGGTCTTCCTCCCCGAAGACGAATTCCGGCGTGGGGTTGGCCCGCTCAGGCGCGATCTCCTCATGTTCCGGAAGTTCGGGCTCGCGGCGAATACCGGCATTCGCAGGATCGCCAATACGTACGTCGCCTGACGCATCGACGTCCCGACCGGCCGGAGCAGCTGCGGGAACAGGCAATCGACTCCAATCGTCTGACGGCGCTACCCCGCTTTGCCTGCTTGCCATCTGCGGTGGCGCCAGCACGCGCTCGGTCAGTCTTGGATCTTCGAAATAGCGCGCCTTCTTGGCCCGGATCGGTGGGACACCGGATACCAGCACCAGTTCGTCGGCGGGCGGCAGCTGCATCACCTCCCCCGGCGTGAGTAATGGTCGTGCCGTCTCCTGACGTGAGACCATCAAATGACCGAGCCATGGACTAAGCC
>JBOHIT010000119.1:0-3092 GCA_050726155.1 Bradyrhizobium sp. | reverse complement strand
TGTTTTGACGCGTTTTCTTCACGCGAACCGGTATCCACTTCGCTCGAAAACGCTCTAGACGTGCCGGAACCGACATGAGCGAAGCCCACGCATCCCTGCTCAACCGTCTCGCCGCCGCTATCGTCGCCTTGCATCCCGAGAGAATTGTTCGGGTTGCGATCGATGGCGTCGATGGTGCGGGGAAGACCACGCTGGCGGATGCGCTTGCACCTGTCGTAGCGGCGCAAGGCCGCGCGATTATCCGCGCCTCGGTCGACGATTTCCATCATCCCCGCGCCCTGCGTTATGCGCGCGGCCGACATTCGCCTGACGGTTTTTACCTCGATTCGTACGACTACGATTCGTTTCGAGCGCTGTTGCTCGATCCCTCGAGTCCTGGCGGCTCGGGCCAGTACGCCGCAAAGCGTTTCGATCTCGACAACGACCGGCTTTTTGATCTGGCGACACAGCAGGCGGAGCCTGCTTCCGCGCTGATTGTCGACGGCATCTTCCTGCACCGTCCTGAACTTCGTTCGTATTGGGACCTCTCGATATTTCTGAAGGTCGACTTCGATGTCTCGGTGCCGCGCGGCGCGCAGCGTGGTCCGAATTTTGGTGCGGCTGACCCGACCTCGCCGTCGAACCAGCGCTACGTCGGCGGCCAGCAACGATATCTGAGCGAATGCGAGCCGGAACGGCGCGCCGATATCGTCATCGGCTACAATGATCTGCGTGAGCCGAAGATATTGAAGTGGAGCGTCTCGGCGCATCCGTCATCCTGAGGCGCGAGCCTTGCGGTGCACTTGCACCGCTGGGCGAGCCTCGAAGGATAGGCCGCGGGTGTACTCATCCTTCGAGGCGCGCAAGCCAGCGGCGCAATTGCGCCGCCGAGCGCACCTCAGGATGACGGAGACAGCGCGAGCTGGCCGCATCACACTTCTTTAGTCTTCCGTCGCTCCTGCTTCCGCCATTCCGCGACAAAGCTCACAAAGGCGCCAAGCGCGGGCGGCAGCTGGCGACGGCTCGGATAATACAAAAACGGTCCGGGAAACGGCGCACACCAATCGTCGAGCACCCTGAGCAGCAAACCTGACGCGATATCCTCACGGACATACCCTTCGAACGTCGGCCAAAAACCTACACCATCGAGGGCCGCGCGCCGCGCCAGTCCCGGATAGTTCACAATCAACCTTCCCGGCGGCCCCACCTTCACGACCCGGCCGGCCTTTTCGAATTCCCAGTCCGGCATCGCGCCGCTGCCGAACCGGATACGGATGCTGATATGATCGAGCAGATCCTTGGGGTGTTTCGGCCGGCCATGCTGCGCGATATAGTGCGGTGAGGCCGCCACCGCGTAGCGCTGCGGCGGACCGAGCGAGACCGCGATCATGTCCTGTGCGAGATGCTCGCCGTAGCGCACGCCGGCATCAAAACCGCCGGCAACGATGTCGACGAATGTGCTGTCGCTGACAATCTCGAGCTCGATCCTCGGATAGGCCTTGAGGAACGGCGCAACCATCGGCGCCAGCACCAGATCAATCGCCGGCGGTGGCGCGTTGATCCGCAAGCGGCCGTATGGCTCGCCGCGCAGGCCGCGCACCTGATCGAGCGCGTCGCCGACATCCGACATCGCCGGCCCGATCCGGGCCAGCAGCAGCTCGCCGGCTTCGGTCAATGCAACACTGCGGGTGGTGCGGTTCATCAAGCGGACGCCGAGCCGCTCCTCCATGTCGCGCAGCCGCTGGCTCAGGCTGGAAACCGAGACACGGCTCTCCAGTGCGGCGCGGCGGAAATTCTTGGTTCGCGCGACGGCAACAAAGGCATCGAGATCGCGGAGGTCAACATCCTTCATTGTTCGATATACTGAACAAGCTATTCTAGATTGTCCAGCTTATCGGCGTAATCCGGATGCGCCATATCAGCCTCGTCCGGCGCGGGACGGCCCGCCGCCCATGACGAGGAGAATCACCATGGAACAACGTAAACTCGGTAAAGCCGGCCCCCAAACCTCTGCCATCGGCCTCGGCTGCATGGGCATGTCGGACTTTTATGGTCCCGCCGACCGCAGCGAGAGCATCGCCACCATCCATGCCGCGCTGGAGGCCGGAATCACCCTGCTCGACACCGGCGACTTCTATGGTCCCGGCCACAATGAACTGCTGATCCGCGAGGCGCTGGGTGGCCGGAACCGTGACCGTCTCCAGATCAGCGTCAAGTTCGGCGCATTGCGCGATCCCGCCCGCGCGTTCATCGGCATGGATTGCCGGCCCGCCGCGGTGAAGAATTTTCTTAGCTATTCGCTGCAGCGGCTCGGCGTCGACCACATCGACGTCTACCGGCCGGCCCGGCTCGATCCGGCGGTGCCGATCGAAGACACGGTCGGTGCGATCGCCGACATGATCAAGGCCGGCCATGTCAGGCATATCGGGCTTTCCGAAGTCGGCTCGGACACCATCCGCCGTGCGCATGCGGTGCATCCGATCGCCGATCTGCAGATCGAGTATTCGCTGATCTCGCGCGGCATCGAGGACGACATCCTGTCGACCTGCCGCGAACTCGGCATCGGCATTACAGCCTATGGCGTGCTGTCGCGCGGGCTGATCAGCGGACACTGGTCGAAAGACAAATCCGGCGCGCAGGATTTCCGGCAGATGACCCCGCGTTTCCAGGGTGCCAATCTCGACGCCAATCTGGCGCTGCTCGCGCCGTTGCGTGCGGTTGCCGCCGATCTCGGCGCATCGGTGGCCCAGGTCGCGATCGCCTGGGTGGCGGCCCAGGGCCGCGATATCGTGCCGCTGGTCGGTGCCCGACGCCGCGATCGCCTCACCGAGGCGCTCGGCGCGCTCGACGTCAAACTGACGGCGGCGCATCTGGCCGCGCTCGCCAAGGCATTCCCGCCGGATGCGGCGGCCGGCTCGCGCTATGCCGCCGAGCAGATGGCGCATCTGGACAGCGAGAAGAAGCGGGCCTGAAGGCGACGGCTTCCTCGCGCCCCGCTCGCGGGGGCGCGGGGAGGTTCCGTGAGGGAAATCACGGTACATCATCCCGTCCGCGCCTAGCCTCCTGCAGCAGTCGAAGCGGATGTCCCCTTCGTCTAGCGACAGGAGAAGGAC
>JBOHIT010000118.1:0-4712 GCA_050726155.1 Bradyrhizobium sp. | reverse complement strand
GAGCCGGGACGACAGTGAATTTTGCGGACCATCCATGGACATCCGCGACGCCATCAAGGCGTCGTCGCTTTACGCGGCCATCCAGTTCGGCTAGTGTTTTTCAGGCAAGAATTCCTACGACCCATTTGATTTTCATCGATCTTTTTCAGCGAAGACGGACCCCAGAAGTCCGCATAACTGGCTACCCCGACCACGATTTCCAACGACGTCATCCGAGATGTCATGAAGGCGGGAGGTGCTTATGCGGCGCAGAGAGCTATTGGGATTCGCCATTGCTGTCACGGGTGCAGGCGTCTTTACGAGGATCGCCCCTGGCCAGGCGCAAACACTCAGCGGAAAACAAATTCGTATCGTTGTCCCGTTCCCGGCGGGCGGGCCGACCGATATTGTGGCTCGACCTCTCGCGCAAATGTTGGGCGACGCCCTGAGCGCGGTTATCGTCGTCGATAATCGCGGCGGGGCAGGCGGGTCGATCGGGGCCGACGCGGTGGCCAAGTCAGCGCCGGACGGTCAAACCCTGCTCGTCGGTACCGTCGGCACGCATGCCATCAATCCGGCACTCTACGCCAAGCTGCCTTACGATGCGGTGCGCGATTTCACGGCCGTGGCCATGGTCGCCCACGCGCCAGTGGCGATCGTCGTTCATCCCTCTCAGCCCGTTAGCAATCTTTCCGATCTCGTTGCGCTAGCAAAGCGGATGCCAGGCAAGCTGAATTGCGGATCCGCCGGCGTCGGCACGCCTGGTCACCTCACCTACGAGATGTTCAGAGCCGCATCGGGCATCGACGTCCAGCACGTCCCTTATAAAGGCAGCGCGCCCGCCGTGACAGATTTGATCGGCGGCCAAATCCAGATCATGTTCGATCCGCTGCAATCCGTGCTTTCGAACGTGCAGGGTGGCAAGTTGCGCGCCCTCGCCGTTTCGAGCAAGGCACGATCGGCTGTTGTTCCCGACGTGCCCTCTATCGCAGAGTCCGGCTATGAAGGCTTTGAAACGACGGCATGGTGGGGTGTCTTTGCGCCCGCGAAGATGCCGGAAGCATTGACATCGGCGCTGTCGATCCAGATCCAGCGTATCGCCGGAAGCGAGGCGTTCCGAAGCCGACTGGAGCCGCTCGGGGTAACGCCTGTCGCTACCCTCGCGGGCAATGCCTTTTTGCACTTTCAGCAAAGCGAGATATCTAAGTGGGGTAAAACCGTGCGCGAGGCCGGTGTCAGGATCGATTGACGAGCGATGAAACTCAACGACGAAGAGAGCGACATATTGGCCGGCAAGGCCGGCCCGGTTCCGCAACAGGCCTTGCAGCATCAGATCAAGGTCGGCGAGTTCTTTGACGCCGCAGATTTTGTGCCGATCACGCAGGCCCATATCATGGCCGATACCGAAAGCCTCGGTGAAGCCGGTGTTCGCTGGCTCGAGGGGTTGGCTGCAACCACCCACGGGCAACGGCGTGTCCGCGTCCCCACGATCACCGACCCCCGCGGCACCGACTTCGCAAATGCGGATTTGTTGGGCCAGACTTCGGTCATGCTCGATCTCGAACGGCGGGCGATTGCCGCGTTCGAGCAATTAGGCGTTGCGATGACGAATACCTGCATCAACTACCAGACCATCCAGGCCCCAACCCGCAATGAGCATGCCGCCTTCGGTGACACCGGCGTCGTGATCTATTCGAACTCGGTGTGCGGGGCGCGTTCCAATTTCGAAGGCGGGCCGTCGGCGCTGGCCGCCGGCCTTACCGGGCGAACGCCGCGCTACGGCTTTCATCTGCCGGCGTTCCGTCGCGGCACATTGCGAATCCAGGTGGACTATACGCCGACGACGCTCAACGGCTGGGGCGCGCTTGGCGGCGTCATCGGCCGTCTCGCCGGCAATTACTGGGCGGTGCCCGCCGTGGAGGGCCTTGAAAGCGCGAAATCGGACCAGCTCAAGCATTTCGGCGCCTCAATGGCGAGCTTTGGTTCCATTGCGCTGTTTCATCTGGTCGGGCTGACGCCGGAAGCGGGAAGGTTGGCCGATGTTGCCGACGCCGGCTTGCCGGTCCATCGCGTTACCAAGGCCGATGCCGACGCGTTGCAACAATCCTATCACACCGACGATGAGGTCGACGTGGTGGTCTTCTCGGCGCCGCAACTGAGCCTGTATGAGTTGGGCGATCTGGCCGGGCTGTGCGACGGCCGGCGGTTTTCAGTTCCGCTGCTCGCCGTGACGAGCCCGCAAGTGAAGCCGGATTGCGACCGGATGGGTTATACGGCGCGAATTGAAGCAGCCGGCGGCAACGTTCTCTCCGGCATGTGCTTCTATCAATCCTATGCGCGCGAAATTTCCGAAGCGCGCGGCTGGAAGCGCCTCGCCACCAACAGTGCGAAGCTGGTCAACATCCTCGGCGGATACGGCTACCGGCCGATGCTGGCATCGATGGAGTCGTGCGTGGATGCCGCCGTCAGCGGCAAGTTGGTGCGAACATGAGTGCCAAGATTTTCAAGGCGCGGCATGCCATGGGACTGACCGTCCGCGGGCTCGCGCTGGTGGCGCACGATGGATTTTCCGCCCGCTATGACCTCGACCGCATCAAGGGTGTCTTCAGCCGGCCGGCGCACAAGCTGGCAGGCCAGTCCTATGTTGGCCGGATACTGGTGCTGGACACCGCCAAGGGCGGCGTGGCGACGGCGTGGATGCTGCATGAAATGAAATCGCGTGGCATCGTGCCGCTGGCGATCGTCCTGAATTCGGTCAATCCCATTCTGGCGCAGGGAGCCGCCTTGGGCGACGTGCCGATGCTCGCCGGATTTGATGAAGATATTACCGCCGCCGTTCCCGACGGCGCTGAAGTGGAAGTGAATCCGCAAATGAACTTGCTGACGATCGTATAGGATCGCGGTCTTTCCCCTGGAACAGGAATCAAAAGGAAGTTATGGACGCACGCGATTTTCTGAAGATCGGCATGAGCGCCGAGCGCACGCTGGTGGTGCCGCCGGAGCGTACGGTCGGGCATTTCGTGCCGGGCATGCCGATGGTCTATGCGACGCCGATGATGATCCTGGAAATGGAGATGGCGTCGGGCGATGCGATCCGCGGTCATCTGCAGCCGGGCTGGGTCACGGTTGGTACCGAGGTCGATATCCGCCATATCGGCGCTTCGCTGGTCGGATCATTGGTGCGGACCACGGCCAAAGTGATTGCGGTGGAACGCCGCGTGATCCGCTTCGAAGTCGAGGCGTTCCAAGGCGAGCGCAAGATCGGCGACGGCCGCCACGCCCGCGGCCTCGTCAATGTCGCGAGCTTCAACAAGCGGTTGGGCGCGAAGTAGCCTACTTCGCCAGATCCTTCGAGCGCTGCGTCGCCGCGGCCACCGCGCGCGTCATCAGCTTTTCCATGCCGTCCGGCCCCATCAGCACTTCCAGCGCCGCTGCGGTGGTGCCGCCGGGCGAGGTGACGTTCTGGCGCAAGGTCGCCGACGACAGCTCCGAGCGATGCAGCAACTCGCCGGAGCCGGCGACGGTTTCGCGCGCCAGTTTGGTGGCGAGCTCCGCCGGTAGGCCGGCGGCGACGCCGGCGCGCGCGAGTTCTTCGGCGAGCAGGAACACGTAGGCCGGGCCCGAGCCGGACACGGCCGTCACCGCGTCCATCAGGCTTTCCTGCTCGACCCATTCCACCGAACCGGTGGCGCGCAGCAGCGCATCGGCGATCGCGCGCTGCGCGGCGCTGACTTTTTTCGCCGGCACGGCGACCGTGATGCCGCGGCCGATCGCGGCCGGCGTGTTCGGCATGGCGCGAACCACGCTGCCGCCGACGACGGTCTCCAGCACCGCAATGGTCGTTCCCGCCATGATCGAGACCACCAGGGTGGACGATCCCGTGAACGCCTTCAGCGCAGCACCAGCTTCGCGGAACGATTGCGGTTTCACCGCGACCACCAGCGTGTCGACTTCGCCGGCATCCTTGGCCGTCGGGTTGAGCCGGATGCCTTGCGCGGCCAGCGCCTTGATCTCGTCGGAGGGGTGCGGCTCGATCACGACGACACGCTTGGGATCGAGCCCCTGCGCCAGCCAGCCGGTCAGCATCGCGCCGCCCATCTTGCCGGCGCCCGCCAGCGCGATGGTGCCGTGGACGTTTTTCAGTGCCTGAGCTTCTTTCATTGCAACATCCCAATACTACCCAGCCATCGTTATAGCTCGTCATGGCCGGGCTTGTCCCGGCCATCCACGTCCTCTCTTGTCTACAGCGAGCAAAGACGTGGATGCCCGGGACAAGCCCGGGCATGACGGTGGAGGGATACGTTGCTGCTAATTCAGAGGTGTTCGCCGCGCAAGCCGCCTACGCCTCGCCCTCGGTGTCGAACATCGCGGCACTCATGGCTTCCGCGGCGGTCTTGCCGGCCCAGACCACGAACTGGAACGCCGGGTAATAACGTTCGCAGGCGTGGATGGCGCCGACCAGCATGCTCTCGCATTGCGCGGCCGAGGCGGTGAGGCCGCCGGGCAGCGGCAGCGCCTGCCGGTACATGATCATGCCGGTGTGGGTCCAGATGTCGAAATGGCCGATCCACAATTGCTCGTTGATCGCAGCCACCAGCCGCTGCACCTCAGGCCGTCGCGCCGGCGGAATCTTCATGTCGAAGGCGCAGGCCAGATGCAGCGCCTCGATCTCGTTCATCCAGGTGAAGGATATCTGGTAATCGGTCCAGTCGCCCTTGGAGACGATCGTTACC
>JBOHIT010000117.1:0-8517 GCA_050726155.1 Bradyrhizobium sp. | reverse complement strand
GGATGGGTAGAGCGCAGCGAAACCCATCACTTCTTTTTCGTCGCAAATTGATGGGTATCGCTTCGCTCCACCCATCCTACGACCCGGCTTTCACGCCTTCAACGTTTCCAGGAATCGCACCGGCTCGCCGGTCGCGGGCGTCATCAATTCACCCTGCCACATCACGCGCTTGCCGCGCACGACGGTGCCGACCGGCCAGCCGGTGACGCGGACGCCGTCATAGGGCGTCCACCCCGCCTTCGAAGCCACCCATTTGTTGGTGATGGTCTCGGAGCGTTTGAGATCGACGATCGTCAAATCCGCGTCATAGCCGGCCGCGATGCGGCCCTTGGTCGCGATGTTGTAGAGCCGCGCAGGGCCGGCGCTCGAGAGATCGACGAAGCGCGCCAGCGACAGCCGCCCGGCATTGACGTGATCGAGCATGATGGGCACCAGCGTCTGCACCCCGGTCATGCCCGAAGGCGAAGCCGGATAGGTCTTTGACTTCTCCTCCAGCGTATGCGGCGCGTGGTCGGAGCCCAGCACGTCAATGATACCCTGCTCGATGCCGTACCAGATGTGATCGCGGTGATCGGCCGAGCGCACCGGCGGATTCATCTGGGCGTGGGTGCCGAGCCGTTCGTAGCATTCGGGCGCCACCAATGTCAGGTGATGCGGCGTCGCCTCGCAGGACGCGACATCCTTGTGATCGCGCAGATAATCGATCTCCTGCTTGGTCGAGATGTGCAGCACGTGAATGCGCTTGCCGCTCTCGCGGGCGATATTGACCAGCCGTTGCGTCGCCATCAGCGCCGCGGTCTCGTCGCGCCACACCGGGTGCGAACGCGGATCGCCCTCGATGCGGAGCGGCTTGCGCTCGTTGAGGCGGTATTCGTCCTCGGCATGGAAGGCGGCGCGGCGCTTGATGACGGCGAAGATACGTCGCAGGCTTTCGTCGTCCTCGACCAATAGCGCGCCGGTGGAAGAGCCGATGAACACCTTGACGCCGGCGCAGCCCGGCGCGCGTTCCAGCACCGGCAGATCCTGCACATTGTCGCGGGTGCCGCCGATGAAGAACGCAAAATCGCAATGCATGCGATGATGCGCGCGCTTGATCTTGTCGCTGAAGGTCGCCTCGGTGACCGTCAGGGGATCTGTGTTCGGCATTTCGAACACGGCGGTGACCCCGCCCATCACGGCGCTGCGCGATCCGGTTTCGAGGTCTTCCTTCTGGGTCAGGCCCGGCTCGCGGAAATGCACCTGGGTGTCGATCACGCCGGGCAGGATGTGCAGCCCCTTGCAGTCGATCGTCTCGGCGGCGGATGCCTGCCCGAGGCTGCCGATCGCGGCGATCCGGCCGTTGCTGATGCCGATATCGCGGACACCCTCGCCGTCCTGATTGACCACGGTGCCGGATTTTAGAATGGTATCAAATCGCTGATTCATCGGTCCTCGACGCCCGCTTTAGGCTGCCTCTCGGGCTTGTTGACGGCACCTTAGCGCCTTACGTTCCCATGTGATATCCGGCACCTGTGTTTCCCCAGGAACTTGAACGATAACTTCCACCAAAACAGGCCTTTTCAGCGCATGAAAGCAGCGTTTCTTAGCGACCGGGGCGTAGTCAAGGTCAGCGGCGACGATGCCCGCAACTTCCTCAACGGCCTCGTCACGACCGACGTCACCCTGCTGCGGCCGGGCCTTGGCCGGTTCGGCGCACTGCTGACGCCGCAGGGCAAGATAACAGCGGATTTCCTGATCACGGAGGCCCCCAGCGGCCATGGCGGCGGCTTCCTGATCGATGTGCCCCGCCCGCTCGCCAAGGGCCTCTCCGACAAGCTCGGTTTCTACAAGCTGCGCGCCAAGGTCGCGGTCGAGAACATTTCGGACAGCCTCGGCGTGCTCGCAGTGTGGGACGGCGAACCCTCGATGAAGCCTGACCTGTCGTTCGCCGACCCGCGCAACGAAACGCTGGGCTGGCGCATCCTGGTTCCCGAAGAATTGAAGCAGAAGGTCGCCGATCTCCTCGCCGCCGACCTGGTCGATGAAGCCGCCTATGACGCCCATCGCATCGCCATCGGCGTGCCGCGCGGCGGGCTCGATTTCATGTACAGCGACGCGTTTCCGCATGAGACCAATATGGACCGCCTGCACGGCGTCGATTTCGAGAAGGGCTGCTATGTCGGCCAGGAAGTGGTGTCGCGGATGCAGCATCGCGGCACCGCGCGCACCCGCAGTGTGCGGGTCACGCTGGAAGACTTCTCGCCTGAACCGGGCACCACGATTCTCGCCGGCGATAAATCGGTCGGCACCATGGGATCGACGGCCGGCGGTCATGGCATCGCGCTGGTGCGAACCGATCGCGTCGCCGACGCGCTCGATGCGGGCCTGACGCTGTCGTCGGGCGGGCTTGCGATCCGCCTCACCGATCCGAACGACGTTCGCACCCCGCCGAAGCAGACCGTCGCATGAGCCGCTTTTATGAGTAGATCCGCACGCCTGCACGCCGACGGCAAGACGCGGTGCCCGTGGCCGGGCGAAGATCCGTTCTACATGGCCTATCACGACACCGAATGGGGTGTGCCTGAGTACGACGACCGCGCGCTGTACGAAAAGCTGATCCTCGACGGTTTTCAGGCTGGATTGTCCTGGATCACGATCCTGCGCAAGCGCGAGAACTTTCGAAAGGCCTTCGACGATTTCCAGCCGGAGAAGATCGCGCGCTACAATGCGAAGAAGGTTCATGTGCTGATGAACGATGCCGGCATCGTCCGCAACCGTTCCAAGATCGAGGGCGCTGTGAACAGTGCCAAGGGTTATCTGAAGATCATGGAGGAAGGCGCGGGCTTCTCGAAATTCCTGTGGGATTTTGTTGACGGCAAGCCGAAGGTCAATTCGTTCAAGACCACCGCCAGCGTGCCGGCCTCGACGCCGCTGTCGATCAAGATTTCCAAGGAACTCGGCGGGCGCGGATTCAAGTTTGTCGGTCCGACCATCGTCTACGCCTTCATGCAGGCCACCGGCATGGTCAACGACCACCTGGTCACGTGCTTCTGCCACGAAACCTGCAGCGGTCAACATCGCAAGCCCCGCCTCAAGGTCAAATGAAGCCGATATCTTCCGATGTCGCGACGCGCGCCTGGCAGCGAATGCTGTCGGGACGGCGGCTCGATCTGCTCGACCCCTCGCCGCTCGATATCGAAATCGCCGACATCGCCCATGGGCTGGCGCGCGTCGCGCGCTGGAACGGCCAGACCAGCGGCGCGCATATTTTTTCGGTGGCGCAGCACACGCTGCTGGTGGAATCGGTGTTGCGGCAGCAGATGCCACGCGTCGATCACAAATTCCGCCTCGCCGCATTGCTGCACGATGCGCCGGAATATGTCATCGGTGACATGATCTCGCCGTTCAAGGCTGTGATCGGCGGCGACTACAAGGTGGTGGAGAAGCGCCTCTTGGCCGCGATCCACATCCGTTTCGGCCTGCCGCCGGTGCTGGCCGAGACCATCACGCAGGCAATCAAGGCCGCCGACCGCGGCGCCGCCTATCTTGAGGCCACGCATCTGGCGGGGTTTGCGGAAGGCGAAGCGAAGCGCCTGTTCGGCAAGGATCCCGGCCTGCCCGAACCGACGGTGCGCGAATATCTGACGCCATGGACCGCGGCCAAGGCGGAGAAACAGTTGCTGGCAAGGTTTGGCGCGGTGGCAACGGTGTAGGGTGGGCAAAGGCGCACTAGCGCTGTGCCCACCATCGATCTGCAGCGACACCCCAAGATGGTGGGCACGCTGCGCTTTGCCCACCCTACGGCGCTGTCCCAAGTTTTCCGATTTGAATTTCAAACAGTCCATCCGTCATTGCGAGCGAAGCGACGCAATCCATTTTTGCGGCGAGATGGATTGCTTCGCTTCGCTCGCAATGACAGCCAAAACTGTCATCACCCGCGAAGGCGGGTGATCCAGTACGCTGCGGCTCATCGGTTCTATCATTGACGTCTCCGGGATACTGGGTCACCCGCCCCCCGTGCGCAATTGCGCACTCGCGCGGGTGACGACAACTGAATGTGTGTCCGCATTCTCGCGACGCATTGCGCCCGAGCTTTGCCAGAAACTCCCGCCCTCTTCAAACGGAGGGCGCAGGGAATGCCGGATGCGCGCTGCACCCGCGATCACGTGAGCAATGTGCACAAGAAAGTGCGCCCACGAGCATACAGGGCAGCGGAGAACATCCGACATTCCCTGCGCAATGGCTTTACGCCTTATAGCGAGCTCTCCCCGGAGAACGGCTCTTTTGCCTCCGTTGCGCCCATGAAAGCGGTTGCCTCCAGGTGCATTGACGCCAGCACCGCGACGTCAGGACCACACGCCTTTGCCGTACGCATCTGTCGCGTTACGTCTTCGCAACTTCCGCGTCCACCGCGACCCGCCCCTCGTTCGTGACGATGGCCAACGCCCCTCTGGGTGGGACGGGATGGGTGAGGATATGCCATGAATTTAACTTCTGATAAAGCGAAACATTTTTATTTCTTGGGCTTGACACGATTACCGACAATCCGAAGTGAATTGCCCGTCGGGCACAGCTGAACAAACTGTAATCGACAGAAATCGAACTCGCTTTCCAGAGCGGCGACCAATCCTTGCAAACTCTGGAGAAACCCATGAAACGATTGTTGATCGCCGCCGCCCCGAATCATAAACAGCTGACACCGGCGGCCAAGGTCACGATCTACAATCGCGACTCTCCCGATCCTGACGTTGGCTGGCACAACGAACGGGGCGGCAGTCGCGTGTGCAGCCACGACTGCGATAACCCGGAAATCCAGGGCTCCGGGGCGGTCTGCAGGGATGTGCAGGTCATGGGCATGGCCATGCGAGAGTGCGTGACGAACTAGTCCTGTGGAAGGGCGTGGCGCGATCCGCTCAGCCGTCTTCTCATTCGCTAAATGGACAAGCTGTGTGCGTCCCAAAACGGACCAAAATTAAAGGGCGCAGGGACTGGGGCAGCCATGAACCTGGCCACCCGTTCAACAATTTCAGGCGCACGTAGCGCGCTTTGCGGCTTGAGCAGATGACTGACCTCCATCATGAGTCGATGAACAGACGCATCCTCGGCACCCAACCGAGCCAGTGCGATGTTGAACTGAAGTCCCCGCTCCAAACCTTCCGGACGCTTTCCTCGTGTCTTCGAATATATGAAGTCACTTGTGGCGGTGGCCCAAGGCGCCTCAAGCAAAGGCTGAATTTCGTCGAAGAATGTTGACGCGAGGCCATCGAGCGGATGGAGGCCGCGCACGCTGGCACCGAGGAGCCGGTCGAGAACGACAGCTTCCTGAGCAGCCACACTCATGCCTTGGGCAAAGGACGGATTGAAGCGACAGATCGCATCGCCAACAGCGAGCAAGCCGGGTGGGAAACGTCGCAGGTCTTGAAAGTGCCGTCGAGTGCTGCAGGGCAACATGTAACGTACGATCGGCCGAGCCGGCTGCGCGCTTTTAATGGCGTCATGCACGGTCGGTGTGCGCAATGTTTCCGCGAACGCGCGGAAGCCCCCGATATCGGCCGGCGGCGCATCGCCATGGTTGCCGGCGAGGGTGACAATCCATTGGCCATTCTCGATCTGCGCCAGCACGGCACCGCGACTCGAACCTGGAGCGGAGGGCAGAACGACTACTGTTTTCCAGGCCAGTGACACCTCCGATTGCTCGAAAACGGCCGTGGCATAAGCGTGATCGATCCCGATTTCAGTTTCCTCCGGTCTCGCACAACCGCTGCTGTCGAGCGCCGCAAGCGCTAGCGCACCACGGCCCGATGCATCGACTACAAGGTCGGCAGACAGCGTCTCAACCCTGCCATCCGAGGTTTCGCAGCGAACACCGGTTATTGCCGACCGATCGGCGCACACAACAACTTCCCTGACACGGCAATTTCCGAGCAATTCGATATTGTGCTGTCGTCTGACAGCTTGCCGGGTGACGTGTTCAAGCAGTGGACGCGAAGCCGACAACCAGCTGAAGCCAATCTCGTAGTGCGGATAGGGATCGAAGCCCGGCCGTTCCAGCTGGAATTGTTCGGCGCCCAACCTGACGGCACCCGCTTGCTCCAGTTCTTCTGCAATACCCGGAAACAATTTTTCGAGCGCGACCAGGCCCCCGGCAAGAAGCGCATGGACGTGACGGGACTGCGGCGTGCCCGGTCGTGCCACGGCGTCGATTGGAAATACGTCGCGCTCAAGAACGGTAACGTGGCCAAAATGGCCAGCGAGCGCCTTGGCGGCGGACAAGCCGGCCATCCCCGCACCAATGACGATGGCACGCTTCGTTGTCAAATCCGGCATCCGCTGCCCCCCTGCGATTTCCATCCATGAGGATGCCAAGGCATCAGCAAGCGCGCTTTACAGGCGGCTTACATTTTCCTTACCGGCGGCTTATTCTTGCGGTCATGTGGCGCTGGAGCGTCGATGATCGCAGTCCGCACGAGGGATCGGCAGTTTGCGCTACCTCTTCAACGAGTACACATTCGACACCGACCGGCGCGAACTGCATCGCGGAACGGACATCGTTTCTGTTACGCCACAGGTATTCGACCTGCTCGACTACCTGATCCGTAACAGGGAGCGCGTCATCAGCAAGGAAGACCTCATCAACGTCATCTGGAAGGGACGCAGCGTGTCCGACGTTGCGCTGACGACACGCTTGAACGCCGCCCGCACTGCGATTGGCGATTCCGGTGAGGAGCAATGTTTCATCAAGACACTGCCACGCAGGGGCTTCCGCTTCGTTGGACAGGTGCTGGAAATCGATCGACCGAACGGTGCGGCAGCCGCGACCGGCGCTGCCCAATCGTCGACACATGGACATCGGCTCCCGGACAAGCCTTCTATTGCCGTGCTTCCCTTCCAGAATATGTCAGGCGACCCGGAGCAGGAATACTTCGCCGACGGCCTGGTCGATGACATCATCACGGCGCTCTCGCGGTTCAGGGCGTTGTTCGTGATCGCCCGCAACTCGTCATTCACCTACAAGGGCGGTGCCGTCGACATCAAACAGGTCGGACAAGAACTCGGCGTGCGATACGTGCTCGAAGGTAGCGTGCGAAAAGCAGGGAATCGCTTGAGGATCAGCGGCCAACTCATCGATGTCGCGACCGGCGCCCATCTTTGGGCGGATCGATTTGACGGCACCCTGGAAGACGTATTCGATCTGCAGGACAAGGTGACGCAGCAGGTCGTCGGCGCGATCGCGCCGGAAGTCGACCGCGCCGAAAGGGAGCGGGCAAGCCGACGATCGGTTGGTAACATCGACGCAGTGGCGGCATACTACCGTGGGCTGCACCATGTTGAATTTCCGACCAGTCCGAAGAACAACGACGACGCGTTGAAAAATTTCAAGGACGCGATGGCGCTCGATCCGAATTTCGCGCCGGCCTACGGCGGCGTTGCGAGTTGTCTCGCATGGCGGCGGGCCAACAGATGGCCAGGAGATATCGAAAAGGACAATGCGGAGCTGTCCCACCTGGCCGAGCGCGTCAAGGAACTGAATACGGACGATGCCTCCACGCTGAGTGTGCTCGGTTTCAATCTATTCTGGATCCTGCTGGAGTTCGATCGTGGTTGTGCCATGGTGGAGCAGGCAATCCAATGCAATCCGAACTATGCACGCGCCTATAATTTCAGGGGACTGTTGCGCGCCTGGCATGGCGTGTCTGACGCTGCGGTTGCCGACTTCCAGCAGGCGATGCGCCTCAGTCCGCGCGATCCGTTCAACTACAATGCAATGCTCGGCATGGCCGTTGCGCATCATAACGCCGGCAGGCATCGAGAGGCGGCCGCGTGGACCGACAAGGCCCTTCGCGTTTTTCCTCCGTTCTTTCTGGTGGGAACGACACAAGCTATCCTGTGCTACGTGGGGGCAGGAAGATTGGAAGACGCGCGAAGACTGATGGCGGAATGCGTTCGTCAAATCCCGGGATGGCGGCGTTCGACCGCCATGGCTCCGCAATGGATTCGATCGCTCGAACTCAGAACGGAATTTCTGGAGGCGTTTATTGCGGCGGGGCTGCCCGAATAGGCCGCCGTTCAGCGTCGCTGGATGTATCTCCTGGGCCAAACCCGCTTTGACCGGCCCCCGCACGGGCCTATAGTGGCTGACGCCGAAGCACGGTCCGTCGTGGACCGCGCCGCACAGGGATCGCCATGCTTCACGTCTGCTCGCTCGCCGCCCTTCCCGAGACCGTCAAGGCTACCGGCGCCAGCCATGTCCTCACCGTGATGGCCAATGTCGATCAGGTGCAGCGGCCGGTCTCGGTGCTCGAGGCCAACCATCTGCGCGTCTCGATGGACGACATCACCGAGGTGATGGACGGCTTTCTGGCGCCGTCGGAAGTGCATATCGAGAAGGTGCTGAACTTCGTGCGCGGCTGGGACCGCAGCGCACCGATGGTGGTGCATTGCTATGCCGGCATCAGCCGCTCAACCGCCAGCGCCTTTGCCGCCGCCTGCATGCTCAATCCGCACCGCGACGAGATCGCGATCGCGCGGCAGATCCGC
>JBOHIT010000116.1:0-6166 GCA_050726155.1 Bradyrhizobium sp. | reverse complement strand
ATCTATGTCGGCGACCAGATCAGGATCAACCGTCCCGGCCACAAATATCGCTTGACCGTTGAAGTCGAGACTCCGGCGGGCCCCAAATTGGCCTCAAGCGTGCTGGCGGTTCACCCCGACCGCAGCTACAGCCGCGGCGGCCATACCAAGACTGTCGGCGACGCCGTCTACGTCGATCTCGGCGGCGGCAGGAATCTCGTCGCGCTGCTGGCGCATATTGACAAGAATCTCGAACTTGACGGCATCAATTATGTGGCGCTGCGCGCCTATACCGCCGCCGGCGGCAGGCGCGTGTCGTTCAACGACATGAACCGGCAGGCCGGCATCGTGCCGGTGACGGCCGCGCTGGTTCCGGTGCTGGTGACGTTTGCCGACCCGGCCAATCCCGCGACCGCGCGCCAGGTTTTGCCCGACGAAGCGGAGGCGGTGCTGGGGAAGGGCTATCGCCTGCGCGGGATATCAGCCGAGGTGGTGCCGAACGGATTCTGGCCGCTCGATTTGGGCGGCGCGCTGGGCGAGCCGGTGACCCGGGGAATCGCTGCGAAACTGCCATGGCTCAACAGCGCCGATGCTTCCGCGGCGACGGCCCTTCGGGCGGCTGGGCTGCCCGGCATCGAGGCGATCGACGCCAAAGAGACGTTCACGCGGAAGTAGGCCTTGGAGCCGCGTCAGCCCGCTGTAAGCACCAAAAACCGATCCTCGGCGCCTATCTCGACGCCAGGCTTGGCGGCGCGGCGTGAAATTCTGGCAGAGCTGTAAAGCAGAAGGGGACAGCATATCATGTTGATCCCTTGCGATCTCGCAGGCATGATCGGCCCAAATCGTGGCTCAACCTAGAAGATCCTTGCACAGGACCATGAAAGCAGAATGCAGGCGATGAGACGGCCCGTGGTTGGGGTGATCGGAAACGCCCATCGCGTCGAGAATCGTTTCGCCACCCAGATGGTCGGAGAGCGCAATCTTCGTGCGGTGGCCGACGTCGCGGGCGCGTTGCCGCTGATGTTTGCGGGATCGCCCGAGATCACTGACATCGGCGCCTTGCTCGACGCCGTCGACGGGGTGGTGCTGACCGGCGCCCGTGCCAATGTCCATCCGACCCGCTTCAAGACCGAACCGCACGAGAAGCACGAGCCCTACGATATCCACCGCGACGACGTCGCCCTGGCGCTGGCCGAAGCCTGCGTCGCGCGCGGCGTGCCGATCTTCGGCATCTGCCGTGGCTTGCAGGAAATGAACGTCGCCTTTGGCGGCTCGCTGCACCCGGAAATCCGCGAAATCCCCGGCCGCATGAATCATCGCATGCCGCGGCTGGAAAACGGCGAAATCCACCCCGACCCGTTGGTCGTGTTCGCCGACCGGCATGACGTCCATCTCACGCCGGATGGCGCCTTTGCAAAACTGCTCGGTTGCGAAACCATTCGCGTCAATTCCCTGCACGGGCAGGGCATCCTCGATCCCGGCGAGCGCGTCGTCATCGAGGGCGTGGCGGAAGACGGCACAATAGAGGCGATCCGGATTGCTGATGCACCGACCTTTGCGCTCGGCGTGCAATGGCACGCGGAGTACGACCCGCAACGCAATCCGATCAACCGCGCGCTGTTCGAAGCGTTCGGCGAGGCACTGAAGGCGCACCGGCGGGCAAATTAGCAAAGCGTTTTCGAGCAAAGTGCACACCTTCGCGTCAAGAAAACGGGTCTAAACAAGGCGGCCGAAAAACGGCCGTGACATAGCGGGAGGATGCGATGCGGGATCGCCGATGGTCGAGACGCGACCTGTTGAAGGCGTCGACAGCTTCCGTTGCGGGCGTTTTGTTTGCCGAGCCGCTCAGGGCTGCGGCGTCGCCTGCTGCCGAAGTGACGCCCGCGCTGATCGAAGCGGCGAAGAAAGAGGGCAAGGTGTCGTTCTATACGGCGCTTGAACTCAACACCGCCGAACGGCTGGCGCGGACGTTCGAGGCCAAATATCCCGGAATCAGCGTCCGCGTGGAGCGTTCCGGCGCGGAGCGGATTTTCCAGCGCATCTCACAGGAGCAGGGCAGCGGCATCAACGCTGTCGACGTCGCGAACTCGACGGACCCCGCGCACTACCTTGACTGGAAGAAGAACAACTGGCTCGCCGCCTACCTGCCGGCGGAGGTTGTCAAGCATTTCCCGGCCGACCAGATCGATCCGGACGGCATGCACGCGACCTCCTGCGGCTGGCTCGAGGCGATCGGCTACAACACCAATCTCGTCAAGCGCGAGGAAGCGCCGAAGAGCTATGCCGACCTGCTTGATCCCCGGTGGTTGGGCAAGATCGTCAAGGGCCATCCCGGCTACAGCGGCGCCATCATGACTGCCACCTTCGTGCTGACGCGCGACCTCGGCTGGGCCTATCTGGAAAGGCTCGCGCAGCAGAAGGTCATGCAGGTACAGTCGGCCGCCGATCCACCCAAGAAGATTTTGGCCGGCGAACGCGCCGTCATGGCCGACGGCAACGATTACAATCTGGTGCTGGCCAAGGACCAGGGCAAACCCGTTGAGGTGGTCTATCCTACCGAGGGGGCGCCGCTGATCATCGTTCCCTCCGGCATCTTCCGCGGCGCGCCCAATCCGAACGCGGCAAAACTGTTTCAGAGCTTCTTCTTCAGTGCCGAAACCCAGCAGATGCTGGTCGACGTGTTCGCGCACCGCTCGTTTCATGCGCAGGTGAAGGAAAAGGGCGAACACATCCCGCTGGCGAATTTGAAGCTGCTCAAGGCCGATCCCGCCGCCGTGCAGGCGCAGAGCGAGGAGATCAAGGCGCGCTACACCAAGATATTCGGGGTTTAAACAATTTGAATCATTCCAATTTCTGCGTCGCTGCCCGTAATTCTACGGGTTCGAAAACCTGAGATCGCGACGCGGAACTCGGCTAAGCATTAGGGTAGCTGAGCGCGCCGAACAAAGGTCACCCTTGACGACACCGGCCGGAATCCGAGGCCGCGCATCCATACTCGCATCTATTCCTGCAGCCATTTTCTTGGGTAGTTTTGTTTGGCGTTTTCCGTAGCGGTTTTTCTCGCGGGTTTTTGGCGAATTTCGTGACGATTTCCCTGACGATTTCCCTGACGATTTCCTTGACGATTTCCTTGGCGTCTTTCTCGGGCAGTTGGTCGTTATGACTCTATGGAGCCGCCTTGCGTCCGCGATGGTGTTGCTGGTTGTGGGCACCATTTGCACGCTGGGTTTGTTCGGGGATGGTTTTGCAGGCTTTGGCGTTGCGACGCTGGTCGTGTCGGCGGTCGCGATTGTGGCTGCACTTTTGCTCGCGGCCGCTGTCGGGCGGTCGCTGTCCACGCAACTGAACCAAATGAGCCTGGCCGTCGAAAGCCTGTTGCGCGGTGGGCCGGTTGCGATGCCGTCCGGCGGTAGCCGGGAGATGGCCACGCTCACCGCGGCGTTTGCCGAATTGTCCGGCCAACTCGGCACCAAACGGAATCTGCTGGAGAATACGGTCGAAAGCATCCGCGATTGCGTTGTCGTGGCCGACGAGAATGCGGTGGTCGTCGTTGCCAACGCCGCGGCGCGGCGCCTGCTGAGTGTCGACCGCGGCTTCGACAGCCTGACGGGGGTACGGACGTTCGCCTGCTTCCTTTCGGACGGCACCACGCCGCTGCCGATTCCGGATACACCGCTGGCGCGGGCGCTGCGTGGTGAAAATGTCGATGATTTCGAACTCGTGGTGCGCCCCGAACAACCCGGCACAAGCGCGCACATCGTCGCCAACGCCCGGCCGCTGCGCGACGAGCGCGGCCGGCTTTGCGGGGCGGTCACCGTGCTCCGCGACGTCACTGAGCAAAAGCGGGCGCACCAGGCGCTGATCGACAGCGAACAACTGGCGCAGACCATCATCAGCACAGCCCTCGACGCCTTCGTCCAGACCAACGAGAACGGCTTCGTTCTCGACTGGAGTCCGCAGGCCGAAGTTTTAACCGGGTGGACACGGGCGGAGACCGTGGGCGTCAGGCTGGTGGAACTGGTGTTTCCCGAACCGCTTCGTGCGGCGCACCGGCAGCGGATCGCGCAATTTCTGCGTGAAGGCGCGGGCGGCGCCATGGGCATGCGCTACGAAGCATCGGCGGTGCACCGGGACGGTCACGAATTTTCCGTCGAAGTATCGCTCACGGCGCTGCGTCGCGGCGACGGTTACATCATCAACGCCTTTGTCAGGGATATTACCCAGAAGCGCGCTGCCGAAGCGCAATTGATCCAGGCGCTGAAGATGGAGTCGCTCGGGCAACTGACCGGCGGCATCGCCCATGACTTCAACAACATGCTGACGGTCATCACCGGCACGATCGAAATCCTGGCCGATGGCGTCAAGGATACGCCGCATTTGGCTTCGATTACCAAGCTGATCAGCGATGCGGCCGATCGGGGCGCCAGTCTCACCGCCAGTTTGCTGGCATTCGCCCGCAAGCAACCACTGCAGCCGGCCGAAATCGACATCAACGATCTCATCGCCGAAGCTGTGCGATTGCTGAAACCCATCCTCGGCAACCATATCGAGGTCGAGACGGCTCTGAACGGGGATGCATGGCCGGCGTTCGTTGACCGGAGCCAGCTTTCGGCGGCACTGGTCCACCTTGCGATCAACGGCCGGGATGCCATGGCCAGTGGCGGGAAGCTGACCATCACGACCGGCAATTTCACGCTCGGCATTCCCCAAGCGATGGCGCGCGGCGTCGAACGCGCTGGCGATTACGTGGCCATCGAGGTCAGCGATACCGGCACCGGTATTCCGCAGGCCGATCTCGACAGGATTTTCGATCCGTTCTTTTCCACCAAGGAGGTTGGCCGTGGGACGGGGCTCGGGCTCAGCATGGTATTTGGCTTCGCCAAACAGTCCCACGGCAGCGTCGACGTGCGCAGCGAGGTAGGTCGCGGCACAACATTCCGGATATTTTTGCCCAAGGCCGACACCAGCGCGCTGCAGCCGCCGGCGCAAGACGATCCGCCGGCGCAGGGCGGCAATGAGACCATCCTGTGCGTCGAAGACGACCGCAAGATACGCGACTATGTGACGATGCAGCTCGAGACCCTCGGTTACAAGGTGATCGTGGCCGGGAACGCCGACGAGGCGCTTACCATCGTCCGCCAGGGCACGGCGTTCGATCTCCTGTTCACCGATATCGTGATGCCCGGAAGCATGAACGGCAGGCAACTGGCGGAAACGCTGATGGACGGGCGGCCGGCGCTGCGGGTACTCTTCACTTCCGGATACAGCGATGGGGCGCTGCCGCTGCAGGGCCGGGCGGGACAGGGGATCCCGCTGCTGACCAAGCCGTACCGGCGCGCAGAACTGGCGCGGATGTTGCGCCGTTGTCTTGATATTGCGGTCGATCCGGCCGGCGATCCGATACCGACGCCTTATTCGGTGCAGCCGGAGCTCGAGCGCTTCCTGCGCAAGTACCCGCCGGAGGAATGAGTTTCATTCGCCTCGCAGTATCAGCCGCCGATGCCGCCAAAACAAAAGGCGCTCCGTTGGGAGCGCCTTTCGCATTCGTGAACCCTGAGATCAGCGGCGCGGACGCCGCGAGAAATCACAGCGAATAGTACATGTCGAATTCGACCGGATGCGGGGTCATCTCGAAGCGCTCGACTTCGGTCATCTTCAGCTCGATGTAGCTGTCGATGAAGTCGTCGTCGAACACGCCGCCGTTCTTGAGGAACGCGCGGTTCTTGTCGAGACTCTCCAGCGCTTCGCGCAAGCTGCCGCACACCGTCGGGATCTGCTTCAGTTCTTCCTTCGGCAGGTCGTAGAGATCCTTGTCCATCGCCGGGCCCGGATCGATCTTGTTCTTGATGCCGTCGAGGCCGGCCATCAGCATCGCGGCAAAGGCAAGATACGGATTGGCCATCGGATCGGGGAAACGCACCTCGACGCGCTTGGCCTTCGGGTTGGCAGTGTAGGGGATGCGGCAGGAGGCCGAACGGTTGCGCGCCGAGTAGGCGAGCAGCACCGGCGCTTCATAGCCCGGGACCAGACGCTTGTAGGAGTTGGTCGAGGGGTTGGTGAAGGCGTTGATGGCCTTGGCGTGCTTGATGATGCCGCCGATGTAGTGGAGGCAGGTCTCGGAAAGATCGGCGTACTTGTTGCCGGCGAACACCGGCTTGCCTTCCTTCCAGATCGACTGGTGCACATG
>JBOHIT010000115.1:0-3530 GCA_050726155.1 Bradyrhizobium sp. | reverse complement strand
CGCCGGGCCTCCTGATGTCGCCTGTTGGCACTTTTCGGACCTCACGCACCTGATCGGCGATGTCCGCTGATCGGGGAAGAGCGGAAGTTTGCGGCGCGCTGTCAAAGTGACGCGATTGACCCACACTCAGTTGAGGCGAAAGTGGGTGGTGGCTCAGTTTGAATTTCTTGGGGGGTAGTTTTGTTGGAAATGCTCAACGGCACCATCAATATGAACCCAGTCATGTTTCGTTTGCTCTTCAACTGATATGACAGGGGCTGGATATTTTGGATTTGCCATCGCGCCGACTGCAACGCCGATCAGCGCGGGCAAATTGCTGAGTTTCCAGTAGACTGTTGAGCCGCACTGCGGACAGAAATAGTTATGGATTTTCCCGCCGCTTGCGGCGGCGTGCGTGAACTCTTTTGAGGTTCCTGAGATGGTGACAACATCAGCGGGGTAATAAGCGCCTACACCGAACGGCGCGCCGGTTCGGCGTTGGCAGTCGATGCAGTGGCAAGCAACGACTATCTTGGATGGTTCTTCTGGAAGCGAGAGCGTGACAGCACCGCAACTACATCGAGCGCCAGCCATCGAAAAATGCTCCAATTGCTTCTGAGCAAGCAAAGCTTACAGCGAAGTATTTCGACATACCAAATTCCAAACTGAGGCACTACCCGAAAGTGTGGGATGTCGCCTGTTGGCACATAGCGTCAGTTATTGCGGTGCCGCGCCAGGTCCGGAGTTAGGGGTAGACCGAAAGTGAGCAGCACGCCGCCAAAGTGACGCGATTGACCCAAAGGCGACTTGAGCCCTGTGCGGGTGCCAATCCCTTACCGCGTCTCTTTTGAACTAACTACTATACTCATAGTTGACACGTCACGGGAAACGCGGCACTATCTACTATAGATATAGTAGGAACCATGGGATGGACGTCCAGTTCACGGATCGAGAAATCGACGTCATGGAGGTGCTTTGGGAGCGCGGGCCGTCGCTTGTCGCCGAAGTTCAAGCGGCACTCAGGGACGAACTGGCGTACACCACCGTGCTAACCATCCTCCGGACGCTCGAAGGCAAGGGATATGTGAGCCGTGCGCCGGAGGGCCGTGGCCATCGATATTTCGCCGCCGTAAAGCAAACGGCCGCGCAAAAAAGTGCCCTACGGCACCTGACACGCAAGCTCTTCAAGGGATCGGCCGAATTGCTCTTCGTCCATCTGGTTTCGGATCAGAGGCTCAGCGAAAAGCAGATCCTGAACATGCGCAAGCTTTTGGAAAGCAAGTCGGACACGGGGGAGACTTAAATGTTGTCCTGGATGCTCTATTCCATCGTCGTGAGCTTGCTGATGGGCTTGGCCGCCCTCGCGCTTGAGCGGTCGGCGCAGATTCGACAAAGGCCGGCGCGTTGGCTGTGGGGTGCATGTATGGTTGCTTCTCTCGCGATCCCCTTCATCCCTTCCAAGGTATCGGTGCAGATCCCGGAAACGACGTATGCCGACCAGGCGACATCTTCCGAAATACTCACGCCCCCACAGACGACAGCAATCGAAACGCCGCGGTTCACGTTGCCGATCATCGGCACCGATCAAATCCCGTTATCTACTGAAGCGTCCACGCTGCTGGACTGGACCTGGCGTATGGCTTCAACGGCCCTCGCCCTGGTTATCCTCGCCAGTGGCGCATATTTGTCGTGGAGACGACGTCGCTGGGACCGCGGTGATATGGCCGGGACGGCCGTCTATATATCGGAGGATTGCGGTCCCGCCGTTGTCGGGTTCTTACGTCCACATATCGTCGTGCCGCGCTGGCTGACAAAATTAGCTCCCGACCAGCAAGAATTGGTGATCGCGCATGAACGGTCCCATCTCGCCGCGTACGACACCCAACTGTTGACAATCGCCGTCTGCCTTCTCGCCTGCATGCCTTGGAACCCAGTGCTCTGGTGGCAACTGCGGCGGCTCCGTTTGGCCATTGAAATCGATTGCGATGCCCGGGTCCTGGGCCTCGGCTACCCTGTAGCACGGTATAGCGAGACCCTGATCGGCGTCGGTGAAAGGCAGTCCGCAAGTTACGCCATGACAATGGCCGGATACGGATCGAAATCTTTCCTCGAGCAAAGGATCCACAATATGCTGCGGAAAAAAACCAGACACGCTCGGGTGTCGGCGCTGGCCTTGGCCTGCCTCGGCGTCGGCTTCGCCGTTTGTGCGGCCGAAGTCGCTCCCCCCAAGGTCGACTTCGCCAGCAAGACTTCGAACCAGGAAATATCCGTAGCCCAATTGCTCCAAGCCAATGGCCAGCCGGACGTTCGGGCTTTGCGAAGCAAAATTCTCCACATGCAAGCCGAGAGCATCGCCGACAAGCTCGCTCAGTTCATCAAGGAGACTCAGAATCAAGTCGGCTGGATCACGCAGCTGCCTCCGACGGCCGACCAGCATCGGTTCGACGCGCTGCGGCTTCTGCGCCAGGCTCCCGCCATCACAGAGCTGTCGTACCTCGACGCCGAAGGCAAGGAGCTCCTCAAGGTATCGCGCCTGGCCATGGACGTCGTGGGCAGCGGTACTGACTACTCCAAGGAAGCGAAATTCACAGAGACGAAGGCAAAGAAGATCTATTATGGGCCGGTCTACATGCGCCGTGAGTCGGAGCCTTACGTGACCTTGGCAATGGCCGGTTCGCGGTTCGACGCTGGGGTGAACATCATCGAACTTAATCTCAAGCCAATGTGGGACGTTGTGCAACAGACCAAGGTCGGCAATCAGGGTGTCGCTTATGTTGTTGACGCCGAGGGTCGTGTCATCGCGCATCCAGATCTTAACGTGGGTAAATCTCGGCGCGATGGGTCCTCTCTGGCCCAGGTGGAGGAGGCCCGTACGACACCTTCGACAGGGTCGGTCCGCATCGCGCGTGATATGAATGATCAAGAGGTTGTGGTGGTTTACTCGCGCGTAGCGGGGCCCGGCTGGCTGGTATTTGTGGAGTTGCCGATCGGGGAGTGGACGAAAAATTGAAGCGACCAACTGTTGGTCGGGTACAAACTTCGTCGCCAATGTCCTATCATCCCGCCGCGCATTCTTGCTCGCGCCGACGAGGCGATCGAACAGGCCCGTCGCCATGTCGGCTTTTGGCACCGAGGGGGCTCGTGGCGTGAGGCGTAGGGAGTTCATCGCAGGTTTGGGAATGACTGCCATGGGCACACAGGTGGCCCAAGCGCAGCAGTCGGGCGTGCCGGTGGTGGGGTTTCTGAGCGCGCGCTCGCCCAATGAGGCCGCCGTTCACACCAATGCTTTTCGCCGTGGGCTCGAAGAGATGGGATTTGTCGAGGGTCGTGACGTCACCGTCCAGTATCGCTGGGCAAATGGCGACTATAGCCAGTTGCAATCCCTTGCCGCCGACCTGGTCAGCCAACCGCTTTCGCTGTTGGTCGCGGGTGGTGATCCGGCCGCACAAGCGGCGAAGGCAACGAGCCTTGAGGCGCCGCTCGTCTTTGTCGTCGGCCAGGATCCCGTGCAGGCGGGTCTGGTAACGAGAATGAACCGGCCGGGTAAGGCC
>JBOHIT010000114.1:0-4973 GCA_050726155.1 Bradyrhizobium sp. | reverse complement strand
TTGCTAATGCGCCTGATTTTGGAATGTTATCAGACTTTTAACGGGCAAACGGCAGGCGTCGAACCGGACGCTGCATGATACCGAAGCCCACCAAATAGGCAAACCGATCAATTGGTATGCAGTCTCTGATAAATTGGCTGCGCGCGATACGGGAAGTGCCTGCGGAAAAGGCGGTTGGATTGAGGATTCGGCATGGAAGTTCTGACCACCACTGAAATGGAGCGCGCCGACCGGCTGACCATTGCCGCCGGCACGCCGGGCTTCGCGCTGATGATGAGCGCGGGCCAGGCGGTTGCCGAAGCCGCGATGGCGCTGGTCGAGGAGGGACCGATCGTGGTGGTCGCCGGTCGCGGCAACAATGGCGGTGATGGTTTTGTCGCGGCCGCCGAACTCGCCGCGCGCGGCCGCGAAGTCTCGGTGATCCTGCTGTGCGAGCGGGACAGTCTGCAGGGCGACGCGGCGCTGGCTGCGAGGGGATGGAAATACCCGGTGCTGCCGTTCAATCCCCAGGCGATCGGCAAACCTGCGCTGATCATCGATGCGCTGTTCGGCGCCGGACTCAACCGTCCCGTCAAGGGCGACCCGCTTGGGATGATCGAGGCTGTTAACGCCAACGGCGCGCCGGTTCTGGCCGTCGACCTGCCGAGCGGGATCAACGGCAGCACCGGCGCCGTCATGGGCGTTGCGATCAACGCCGCCGAGACCGTGACCTTTTTCCGCAAGAAGCCGGCGCATCTGCTGCTGCCGGGACGGATGCATTGCGGCCGCGTCCGCGTCGCCGACATCGGCATCGATGCGAGCGTGCTCGGGGAGATCCAGCCGCTGTCGTCGGAGAATCTGCCGCAGGCCTGGCACCAATCATTTCCGGTGCCGCGCATCGATGGCCACAAATATGCGCGCGGGCATGCGGTCGTCATGTCGGGCGATATCGCGTCAACCGGCGCGGCGCGCCTCGCCGCGCGCGCCGCATTACGGGCGGGCGCCGGACTGGTCACACTGGCGTCGCCGCGCGAGGCGTTGGCGGTCAATGCGTCGGCGCTGACCGCGGTGATGGTGCGCGCCGTCGATAGCGCGGTCGAATTCGCCGACATGCTGAACGACAAGCGGCTCAATGCCTGCGTGATCGGCCCGGGCGCCGGCGTCAGCGCGCGCACGCGCGATCTCGTCCACACGGCGCTGGCGGCAAAACGCCACCTCGTGCTCGATGCCGACGCGCTGACGAGTTTTGCGCAAGAGCCGGACCGCCTGTTTGAATCGATCAAGACGTCCCGCGATCCACAGGTCGTCCTCACCCCGCATGAGGGCGAGTTTCCGCGGCTGTTCAGCGACAGCAGCAACAAGAACCCGGGCCGCTCCAAACTCGAACGGGTGCGCGATGCCGCCGAGCGCTGCGGCGCGGTGGTGTTGTTGAAGGGGCCGGACACGGTGGTGGCGTCCCCCGACGGGCGCGCCAGCATTGCCGCCAACGCGCCGCCCTGGCTCGCCACCGCCGGCGCCGGCGACGTCTTGGCCGGAATCATCGCAGGATTGTTGGCGCAAGGTGTGCCGGCCTTTGAGGCCGCCAGCATCGGCGTCTGGATGCACGGCGAGGGCGCGCGCGAGGCGGGACCCGGCCTGATCGCGGAAGATCTGACCGAAGTGCTGCCCGCGGTGTTCCGGCGGCTCTATGACGAGTTCGGTATTGAATATTAGATTGTAGGATGGGTAGAGCGCAGCGAAACCCATCATCTTCGCGGCTACAGAGTTGATGGGTTTCGCTGCGGTCTACCCATCCTACGCGTTACGTCACACCAGATATTTCGTCACCGCCGCCTCGTTCCATTCCAGACCAAGGCCCGGACCTCGCGCGGTAACGGTGCCGTCGACGATCTCGGCGGGCGTGGTGAGGATCACGCGGGCAAAATCGAGGAATTCGAGCCAGTGCGCGGTCGGCGTCACCGCCAGCATGTGGGCGCTGGCTTCGGCGAACAGATGGCTCGACATCGGAATGTTGGCCGCTTCCGCTTGGGCGGCAACCTGAAGCCAGCCGGTGACGCCGCCGCATTTCATCAGGTCGGGCATGATGAAGTCGCTGGCGCCGGCTGCGATCGCCTCGGCAAAGCCGCGCGGGAACCACCAGTTCTCGCCGGCCTGGATCGGCGTCGGCGAGGTCTCGCGCACCTTGGCGTGGCCCAACAGGTTTTCTTGCGGCACAGGTTCCTCGATCCAGTGCAGATCGTAGGGCGCCAGGCGGGCGATACGGCGGGTGGCTTCCGCGGGATCGAGCGACTGGTTGAAGTCGATCATCAACGACACGTCGGGGCCGAGCAACGCGCGCACGCCCTTGACCATGCGTTCGTCATTGGCGGCGTCACCATCGCCGCCCTTGATCTTGATGCCGCGAAATCCCTGTTCCAGCGAACGGCGCAGCGCCCTTTCGTCGGCGGCGGGATCGACCACGCCGTAACTGTCATAGGCCTTGATCGGTCGCGCGGCGCCGCCGAGCAACTCGGCCAATGGCCGACCGGCGATCTGGCCGAGCGCATCCCAATAGGCCATGTCGAGGCCGGAGACCGCCATGCCGACCAGCCCCTGCCAGCCGAGCAGGCGGAATTTCGCATCCATCGCGCGCATGAGGTCGTAGGGCGCGACCGGTTTGCCAACGAGTTCGCGGCCGATCTCCTCGATCAGATGCACCAGTGGCTTTATCGTCAGCCCTGCGTAGGCAAAGATGTAAGCGCGCCCGGTAACGCCTTGATCGGTCGCGACATCGATCAGCACCATCGGCGCCGCATCGATCGTCGCGAAGGCGGTTTTCACCGGCCGCGCAATCGGCACGATGAGGCCGCGCGCGGTGACGCTGCGAATGGCGGGAACGGATGCGCTCATGCTGACTTCCTCATTCCACACTGTACCATCGCACCAGACGCGCCGCGGCCCAATCGGTGGTGGCGGATTCGATCAACCAGCGTCCGGCATATTCGGCGGCAAAGGCGATGCGTTGCGTTTGGCCGGGTTCGATCGCCAGCGTATCCAGCCAGAACGGCTTCCAGCCGTCATCGAGCCGGTCCAGCAGCCGGAAATGATGGCCGTGCAGATGGAACACATTGGCGACTGTGCCGCGGTTGGTCAGGGCCAGCACGACGGTGCGGCCTTTCCTGGCGCGGAAAGCGGGCTGGCCGTTCGCGGTGAAGTCGGTGGGCCTCACCCAATCGACGGGAGCGCCGAGCACCAGGTCAAAACGCTGCGCATTCTTGAGGTCGAGTTGCTCCGGCAAGCCGTTGGACGGGAGCGGTGGTGCCGGCTCCAGGGGAGCCCGCCGTTCCACATGGCCAGAGATAACGAGCTTTCCGATCGTGTGGGCTTCCTTGCCGTCGTGGAGCAGGATCGACGCCGCTGCTCCTGTATCCACAAATGCGTCGGCGCGACCGCCGGGCGGCAGGATCAGCGCACCGTTGCGGGCCGGGAACGGTTCGGCGGGCTGGCCATCGATTGCCATGACGCGGACCTCGTGGCTCTCCAATTTAACTGCCAGAACAGTGCGTTGGGAGCCGTTAATGAAGCGAAGTCGCATTCGTCGATTGCCAAGAGCTGAGAGCTCGAATGAAGTCTGGCCGTTAAGGGTATAGAGTGGCTTGATATCCTTGGGATCTGTGCCCGGTGCGATCGCGGTGCCGTCCTGCCGCAGGCGCCATTCCTCGATGAAGCACACCTCGTCGTAGTTGACGGGAACGCGTTCGCTTTCGAGGACGATCAGGGGTTTGCTGCGTAGGGGACGAGCCTGACCGTCGCCGAGCAGCCCCGAATCACACAGGAACGTGCCGGCGTGACGCAGGGGAAGCGGAAAGGCCTCGTTGGCGCCGGCGGCAAGCGGCCTCCGCGCCAGCAGCGGTTCGGCCGCGCTGACGCCGTCTATACCCCGCAAGTGCAACGCCAGCGGGACAGGTAGATCGTTGCCGATGGCGATCGTGGCGGTCTCGCCGCGCTTGGCCGACAGGTTGCCGCCGGCCAGCGTCCAGACCGGCGTTTCCGGCCCGCCCGGACGCAACGCGGGGCGGTCGGGCGCAGCCTTGAGGGCCAGCGAGGACGCCCCTTGGCTCCAGCCGCTCACGGGCCATATCGGGAGCAGGGCGGCGGCGCCCAGTCCGGCCATCAGTTCGCGTCGGTCCAGTAGGGATTTGGGGCTTGCCATCAGACCGATGCGGACCATTTTTGGTGCGAGAAGTCCAGCCGCGCTGGCTGCGACGGAAAGGCTCGAAAAGGGCCATTTTTTTGCTGCGGACCGGTGGGCGCATGTTATAAGCCCGCCGCTCGCGGCATCGCGGCCGGATTGGATGCTTTTCACGCGGGCGTGGCGGAATTGGTAGACGCGCTGGATTTAGGTTCCAGTGACGAAAGTTGTGGGGGTTCGAGTCCCTCCGCCCGCACCAAGCGCTCATCAGCGTTTGCATGACGAATACTGGAGGGCCTGCTTCCCTGCTAGGGAATTGGGTCAGCCGAACCACCGGCGCAGGCTTTGGAGCCTTGCGTCGACCCGATTGACAATGTCGGGGCCACCTGGCCCGACGAAACGGAAGAAGATAGACGCCATGCAGGTCACCGAAACCCTCACCGAGGGATTGAAGCACGAGTTCAAGATCAGCGTTCCCGCATCGGATCTCGATGCCAAGGCGGGCGCCAAGCTGATTGACCTCAAGGACAAGGTGAAGCTCAACGGCTTCCGTCCCGGCAAGGTGCCGGTCAGCCACCTCAAGAAGGTCTATGGCCGCTCGGTCATGGCCGAGACCATCGACCAGACCATCCGCGACACCAACACCCAGATTTTCACTGATCGTGGCTTCAAGCTTGCGGCCGAGCCGAAGATCACGATGCCGACCGAGGAAAAAGAGGTCGAGGAACTGCTCGCCGGCAAGTCCGATCTCACCTACACGGTGGCGATCGAGGTGGTGCCGACGATCCAGCTCGCCGACTTCAAGAGTTTTTCGGTCGAGAAG
>JBOHIT010000113.1:0-8092 GCA_050726155.1 Bradyrhizobium sp. | reverse complement strand
GCCCTTCATCGTGAACAAGCAGAGCGCGATGCAGGGCTATGTCACATCCGAACCCTACGCGGTGGAAAAGGCCGCCGGCTTCAAGCCGAACGTCGTGCTGCTGGCCGATTACGGCTTCAACGCCTATTCGACCCTGATCGAGACCCGCACCGAAATCGTCGACAAGAAGCCCGATCTGGTACAGCGCTTCGTCGATGCGTCCATGATCGGCTGGTACAATTATCTCTACGGCAACAACGCGCCGGCCAATGAGATGATCAAGAAGCTCAATCCGGAAATGACCGACGAATTGCTGAAATATTCCACGGCCAAGATGAAGGAATATGGCATCGTCGATTCCGGCGACACCCTGAAGGACGGCATCGGCGCCATGACCGACGCCCGTGTCGCCAGCTTCTTCGACAAGATGGTGCGCGCCGGCGTGGTTCGCCGCGATATCGACTACCGCCAGGCCTATACGCTGCGTTTCATCAACAAGGCCGTCGGCCGCGATCTGCGGCCGAAGAACTAGGCGAGATGGCGGGTCCTGCATTGTCCGAAGCCGATGAAATCGCGGTGAGCCTTGGCGCCGTCACCAAGGTCTACGACAATGGCGTGAACGCGCTTGGGCCGCTCGACCTCGATGTGAAGCGCGGCGAATTCGTTTCATTGCTGGGGCCGTCCGGCTGCGGAAAATCCACCGCGTTGCGGTTGATCGCGGGGTTGACCGCGCCGAGTTCGGGCTCGGTCAGCGTTTCCCATCGCACGGGTGCGACGCGCGCGGGGCATTCCATCGGGTTCGTGTTCCAGGAGCCGACCCTGATGCCGTGGGCCTGCGTGGGCGACAATGTGCGGCTGCCGCTGAAGTTGGCCGGCATGCCGGCAGCGCAAGCGGATCAGCGAATCGGCGAGGCGCTGGCGCAGGTCGGCCTGTCGGAATTCGCCGAGGCGTTCCCACGCGAATTGTCCGGCGGCATGAAGATGCGGGTGTCGCTGGCGCGCGCGCTGGTCACCAGCCCCGATATTCTCTTGATGGACGAGCCGTTCGCGGCACTCGACGAGATCACGCGCTTTCGCCTCAACAACGATCTGCTGGAATTGTGGCGCAAGCTGAATATGACGGTTATCTTCGTCACCCATTCGGTGTTCGAGTCGGTGTACCTGTCGCAGCGCGTGATCGTGATGTCGTCGCGGCCCGGGCGTATCAACGCCGAGTTTCGCATCGATCCGCAGGAGCCGCGGGTCGAGGACTTCCGGATGTCGGCCGGCTACGCCGCCTATTGCCGCGAGGTCTCGAACGCGCTGATGCCCTCCTATTCCGGGCTGGCCAGCGCATGAGCTCCTCACGCGATTTTGTTCGTTTCCTGCTGCCGGTCGCGGTGCTCGCCGCCGGCATCGCGTTGTGGGAGCTGGTGGTACGCGCCAATGATATCCAGCCCTATGTGCTGCCGGGACCGCGGGCCGTGTTCCAGACGCTGGTCTCGGACGGGCCAGTGCGGTCGGAATCCCTCGGCGTCACCTTGCTGACGACGTTGGAAGGGTTCATCGCCGCGGCGATCGGCGGCGTCGCGCTGGCGCTGTTGTTCAATCAATCGAAATGGCTGGAATATTCGCTGTTTCCCTATGCGGTGATCCTGCAGGTCACGCCGGTCATCGCGATCGCGCCGCTGCTGCTGATCTATCTGCAGCAACAGACCGCGGTGATCGTCTGCGCCTGGATCGTCGCCTTCTTTCCGGTACTGTCCAACACCACGCTGGGGTTGAATTCGGTCGACCGCAATCTGGCCGGCCTCTTTAACCTGTACGGCGCGTCGCGGCTGCAGACGCTGCGTTACCTGAAATTACCGGCGGCGCTGCCGTACATTCTCGGTGGATTGCGGATCGCGGGCGGGTTGTCCCTGATCGGGGCAGTGGTTGCCGAAATCGCGGCCGGAACGGCGGGGGCGGGCTCGGGCCTTGCGTTCCGGATTGCCGAATCCGGCTACCGTCTCAACATTCCCCGAATGTTCGCCGCACTGCTGTTGCTCTCCGTCGCCGGGATTGTCATTTATGGCCTGCTGGCGCTAATTTCGCATCTGGTACTGCGGCGCTGGCATGAAAGCGCGCTTCGAAAGGAAAACTGATGGCTGCCGGAACTATTTCGTCCGAAAAGATCGATTTACTGGTCTACGGGCCAATCAGGCCGATCCTCGAAAACGGCTTTTCGGACCAATATGTGCTGCACAAGGCGGAGAGCCGAGCGGATCTCGAACGCTTGACCCCCGACGTGCTGGCGAAGACCCGCGCCATAGCGGTGACCTATCATTCGGTGCCAGCCGACGCCAAGGCGTTGTCACATTTCCCCAAGCTCGAGATCATCGCCAGCTTCGGCGTCGGCTACGACCATGTTGATTGCAATTATTCGCGTGAACACAATGTGGTGGTCACCAACACGCCCGACGTGCTGACCGAAGAGGTCGCCGACGTCGCGATGGGGTTGCTGATTTCGACCTTGCGCGAATTCGTCAAGGCCGACCGCTATTTGCGTTCGGGCCTGTGGCAGACGCAGAACTATCCGTTGAGCGTCGGCTCGCTGCGCGACCGCAAGGTCGGCATCGTCGGCATGGGCCGCATCGGCCAGGCGATCGGCCGCCGGCTGGAAGCCTCGCTGGTGCCGGTTTCCTATCACTCGCGCAATCCGTCGTCGGCCGTCTCCTACAAGCACTATGGCGACCTGATGGAAATGGCGAAGGCGGTCGATACGCTGATCGTGATCGTGCCCGGCGGCGCCTCGACTGCGAAGATGATCAATGCCGACGTCCTCAAGGCGCTCGGCCCGCGCGGCGTGCTGATCAACGTGGCGCGCGGCTCCGTCGTCGACGAGGAGGCGCTGGTATCAGCGCTGAAATCGGGAACGATCCTGGCTGCCGGGCTCGACGTGTTCGCCAACGAGCCGACCGTGCCGGATGAACTGAAGGCAATGCAGAATGTCGTGCTGCTGCCACATATCGGCTCGGCTTCGGTGGTAACCCGCAATGCGATGGATCAGCTCGTCGTCGATAACATCAAGAACTGGTTTGCCGGCAAGCCGCCGCTGACGCCGGTTCCGGAAACCCCGGTGAAGGGGCGCTGATGACGGGCGGAGCGTTTTCCAGCGAAGTGGTCCCGGTTCGCGTCAAGAAAACGCGTCAAAAAAAAGAATCCAGAGCCCCGTTTCGATTCAATCGAAATGGAAAAGGCTCTGGCCGCTCCAGCGCAGCAGCTGTAGCACTGCTCGCAGTTCTGCTTGGCTCTGGATCGCCGGCGCGGTCGCAGGCTCCGAGCCTGCAGAAGGAGATGCTCGGCCAGTGGGAGCTTGCGACCACCGAGCGCAGCAAGACCTGTGTCGTCACGCTGAAGCCGGATGCGACGCCGCAGGGCCTGAAGCTCGAACTCGAGGCCGGCTGTGCGGCGGCATTGCCGTTCACCAAGGATATCACCGCCTGGAACATCAAGGGCCTCGGCGACATCGTGCGGCTGCAGGATGCCGCCGGCCAGCCGGTGATCGATTTCACCGAAGTCGAGAGCGGCATTTTCGAAGGCTTGCGGACCGGCGAGGGCGTCTACATCCTGCAGAATCTCGCGGCCGCGCGCTCGCTGGCCAAATCGATGGACCAGATGATCGGTGACTGGTCGATGGTGCGCGGCAATGGCCAGGCCATCTGCGGTCTGGTGCTGACCAACACCGAGGCGACCGGCGATAATTTCCAGGTGTTCCTGAAGCCGAAATGCGATCCGGCGATAGCCGCGTTCGCACCCAACCAGTGGCGGCTCGATCACGGCCGGATGCTGCTGCTGTCGGCCAACGGCCAGACCTGGCAGTTCGAGGCCGACGACAATGCGCAGTGGCGAAGGGTGCCCGACAGCGCCGATCCGCTGATCATGATCCGGGGCCAATAGCCCCCACGGCGGCCGGCGGGCCGATAGGGCCGGTTTGGTCCCGGATTCGGTCAAATTTTTCGGGGATGCTTGGTCGATTCCCGCCGTCCCCGTTCGTCGTCCAGATAGCGGGACAGTTTCCGCGGGCTGGGTGCCCGCGGCTCGCCTCAAACAGGAGTTTTTCATGCGCTTCATGTCGATCGTCACCTCGTCCCATCCGCCCGCCCAGCCGCCGGCCGCCATGATGGAGGCGATGAACAAGCTCGCCGACCGCGAAATCAAGGCCGGCCGCATGCTGGATACCGGCGGATTGATGCCGCTCGCGATGGGCGCCCAGGTCCGCATCACCGATGGCAAGCTCAGCGTCGTCGACGGCCCGTTCGTGGAGGCCAAGGAAGTGATCGGTGGCTACGCGATCTCCGAACTGCGCGGCAAGGAAGAGGCGGTGGCGCTGGCGAAGGAATTCATGCAGCTCCACCTCGATCACATGCCGGGCTGGGAAGGGACGTGCGAGGTTCGCGCGTTTTTCGACGGCGCGCCGGGCGAGTGCTCCTGATCGACACCGCTGGCCGTCATCCCGGCCACCGTTATCCCGCGATAGCGGTGGCCTGCCTTCATAAGGAGTTCTTCATATGCGTTTCATGTACATCGTGACCCCCGTCCATTCGACGCCGCCGACGCCTGAACTGATGGACGCCGTGCACAAGCTCGCCGAACGCGAGATCAAGGCCGGCCGCATGATCAACAGCGGCGCGCTGCAGCCGCGCACCCTCGGCGCGCAGGTGCGGATATCAGACGGCAAGCTCGGCGTTATCGACGGTCCGTTCGTCGAGGCCAAGGAAGTGATCGGCGGCTATGCGATTTTCGAGCTCCGCGACAAGCAGGAAGCGATCGAGAAGGCGGTCGAGTTCATGCAGGTCCATCGCGACTGCATGCCGGGCTGGGAAGGCACCTGCGAGGTTCGCGCCTTCGTGTCGGCGGATTTTGAGGCGGCCTGCATGGTCGATGCGCACGCTGCCTCCTGAGGCGCAAATAATGCAGCAAAGTCGGCGGCGATGACGGCCGCCGACATCCACCGTACCGTCGTCGCGGTCTGGCGCATCGAGCAGCCGCGGCTGCTCACCAGCCTGTCGCGGATGTTGCGTGACGTGCCGCTGGCGGAGGACCTGACCCAGGAAGCGCTGCTGGCGGCGATCGAGCACTGGCCCGTAACGGGTGTTCCGGAAAAGCCCGGCGCCTGGCTGATGGCGATCGCCAAGCGGCGCGCGCTGGATCATCTGCGCCGCGGCCAGATGCTGGCCCGCAAGCACGAGATCGTGGCGCGGGACATGGAGCAGGAGCAGCAGGCCATGCCCGATCTGGACTCGGCGCTCGACGACGATATTGGTGACGAATTGCTGCGGCTGATTTTCACGGCGTGCCACCCACGGCTGTCGCGCGAGGCGCGCGCGGCGTTGGCGCTGCGGATGATCTGCGGCCTGACCACCGACGAGATCGCGCGCGCTTTCCTGTTGCCGGAGGCGACGATTGCCCAACGGATCGTGCGTGCGAAGCGGACGTTGTCGGACTCCGGGCTCGCTTACGAGACTCCGCGCGGCGAGGAGCTTTCCGAGCGGCTCGCCTCGGTGCTCGAGGTCGTCTATCTCATCTTCAACGAAGGCTATACCGCCGCGCGCGGCGACGAGTGGCTGCGGCCGCAGCTTTGCAACGATGCGCTGCGCATGGGCCGTGTGCTGACCTCGATCGCACCGCAGGAATCCGAGGCGCACGGCCTGCTGGCGCTGATGGAGCTGAACGGCTCGCGCACCGCCGCCCGCACCGATGAGGCCGGCGATCCCATCCTGCTGATGAACCAGAATCGCGCGCTCTGGGACCAGCTTCAGATTCGCCGCGGCCTGTCGGCGCTGGTGCGGGCGCGCGAACTCGGTGGCGCCGGCCGCTTCTATGCGCTGCAGGCCGCGATCATCGCCTGCCATGCCCAGGCGGCGATGCCTGATGAGACGCCCTGGCCGCGCATTTCCGAACTCTACGCCGAACTCGCAGCCGTGGTGCGCTCACCCATCATCGAGCTCAACCGGGCCGTTGCGGTCGGCATGGCCGAGGGGCCGGCGGCGGCGCTGGCGATCGTGGACCGCCTGGCCGACGAGCCGGTGCTGAAGGCCTATCATTTGCTGCCGAGTGTTCGCGGCGATCTCCTGCACAAACTCGGGCGCTTTGCGGAAGCGCGCGCGGCGTTCGAGACGGCGGCGGGCCTTGCCGGCAACACGCGCGAGCAGGAATTTTTGAAACGGCGCGCCGCCGAAGCAGGCAGCGGCGCGCCGGTTTGAGTTTAAATGAAGCGGAACTGCGACCGTTCGCGCTTCGCAAGCTTTGGAACAGCCTGCGCGACGATGATGTTCTTGAAATGCGGCGTCTGCTGGTGATCGGCGAATGCCGCTTCGCCCGCGAACACCTCGTAGAAGAAGTACTTTCGCGGCTCGGCCAAATTCTGGTGGATCTGGAATTCCTTCACGCCGGGTTCGCGCTGCGCCTGCGGCAGAAAGTCTTTCAGAAGGTTCGCGACCGCGGCTTCCTCACCCGGATTGACCTCCCAGAACGCGGTGACGACCAGGCTTTGGTTGGCGTTGTCGATGGCTGCCATGTTGCTCTCCTGTGAATCATTCAGCGCCGGCTCCGGCGACTGACGATCATCATGGCAGGTATCGCGACATCAATGCTTCGACAGTAGTCGAATTGTTATATCAAAGGATCAGCCAGGCAGGACTACCGCCCGCGCCCGGCCGTCAACGCGGTCACGAGATCGATCGCCAGCGAGACGGTGACCGCGCCGGCGCCGATCACGAACAGGATCGCGTAGTCTCCGCCGGTGTGTTCGAATAGATACGAAAGCCCATAGGCCGCGGCGGCCTGGAACACCGCGAATGTCGTAGTCGCCTGCGCCCAGACAGCGCGTTGGCCGTTCGAGTCATGCGGGATCAGTTCATGAATTCGGCCAAGCACCAGCGGAACGATGCCGGGCGTGAAACCGCCGACGATCACGCTGGATACGATCATGGACGCCGGAGCTGAACTCAGCGCGGGCAGCAGGATCGCGATCGCTTCGATCACGAACGCAACACGGAGCGCCGGGCCAAATCCGGTGCGGTCGGCAAGATATCCCGTCAGCAGCGGTCCGATGGTGGAGCCGATGCCGTACAGCACCCAGTAATGCGCGCCCGCGGAAATTCCCTGGCCGAGCCCGCGCGCGACGAAATCGACCAGGAAGACCATGTGCGGCACCAGCGCCAGCGCGTTGAGGCCATATTCCGCGCTCAGTGCGCGGACGGCGGTCAACTGCCGGCCGCGCGCCGGCACAGGGCGCTCGGGCGCACGTTCCGAGGCCGAGTTGGTCGGCCATGCCTTCCAGCTCACGAATGTCAGCAGCGCCGACAATACGCCGAGTCCATACCAGCTTTGTCTAACGCCTTGCTGCAGCAGCAACGGAATGAGGGTGCCGGACGCCGCAACGCCGAGGCCGACGCCGGCGAAGATGACGCCGCCGACAAACCCGCGTTTACCCGGTGCGACATGCGGCAGGATGGTCGAGGCGGCCAGAACCATGATGACGCCGCCGCTGAGCCCCGCGAGGAATCGCCAGCCAAAGAACCATATGAACGAAATCGGCACCGCGCAGGCGAATGCGGAAAGCGAGGCCAACACCATCATCGCGCGCAGCGAACGAACGGAGCCGGCGCGATTGCCCAGTTCGCGCGCGATCAACGCGCCCGCGAGGTAGCCTGCAAGATTGGCGGCTCCGAGATAAACCGCTTCCGCGGGGCTGAACCATTTCGCGGCGATCAATGCCGGGATCAGTGGCGTATAGGCAAAGCGCGCTAGTCCTAGTCCGACCAGCGATGCGCAGAGCCCCGCCATCGCGGATAGCCAAATCGGGCCGCCCTCATGGCGTTGATCGGCGATGGCCGTTTCGCTGGGGTGACCGAGATCCGTCCTCGTCATGGACATGGCTTAGAATCCTGGATCGCTCGTGAATAATGGTGAGTTGAGATCGCAGCCATCGCTGCTGCCGATGACACTGCGATCTCTGTCCACCTCTCCCGCTTGCGGGGGTCGAGACGAGCGCAGCTCGCTCTTAGGTCGACGAGCTCGAAGAGCGCGGCGGGTGGGGGCTCTCTCAACTCGAACAGTCCGGCTCGCGGAGGCACCCCCACCCCAACCC
>JBOHIT010000112.1:0-7627 GCA_050726155.1 Bradyrhizobium sp. | reverse complement strand
CGGCATCCTCGCGCTGGTGATTGTCGCGACCATCATCTCGGTATCGTTCGCGACGCGCGGCGCGATGGCGGCGAATCGGCCGATCGTCGAGGTGCTGCATTTCGTCGGCGCCGGTGACACCTACATCGCCAACCGCTTTCTGCGGCATTTTCTGAGATTAGGCCTTGAAGGCGGGCTGATCGGCGGCGGCGCCGCCATGCTGGGCTTTGGTTTCTCCGAATCAATCGCGAGCTGGTTCTCGGGCACGCCGGTCGGCGATCAATTCGCCGCTTTGCTGGGCACGTTTTCGCTGCGGCCGTCCGGCTATCTGGCGCTGGCGGCGCAGGCGGTCCTGATCGCCGCGATCACCGCCTGGGCCTCGCGACGGACGTTGTTCGCGACACTGGACGACATTGAGTAGCTCTTAAACCAGACTCCACTTCGCCCAAAAACGTTCTAGAATTGCGCGGGGAGAGGACCACTAGACCAACATGCGCGTGCAGTCCGACGATACGTCGCCGAAAGCGCCGGCCGCGAGGCCGCGCGGGTGGCTACGCGCGACCATCGTCGCGGTGCTGGCGCTCGGCTTCGTCGGCGCGGCGGTGGGTTTTGTCGGCTTCCTCTCGCAATTGCGCGGCGTCGAAGTCAAACCGGCCCGCAATGCCGATGGCATCGTGGTGCTGACCGGCGGCTCGTCGCGGGTGTCGGACGCGATGGAATTGCTGGCGGGCGGCTACGGCAAGCGGCTGCTGATTTCGGGTGTCCATCCGACCAACGCCGCCAGCGATATTTCGCGCACGCTGCCCGACAATCATTCGCTGCTCGGCTGCTGCGTCGATCTCGATCGCTCGGCCGTCAACACGCGCAGCAATGCGGCCGAGACCCGACGCTGGGTCAAGGACCGCGGTTTCAAATCGCTGATCGTGGTGACTTCGAACTACCATATGCCGCGCGCGATCGTCGAATTGTCGCATGCGATGCCGGATATCGCGCTGATCCCGTTCGCGGTGGTCGGCGACAAATGGCGCGACGAACCGTGGTGGACCTCAGGCGCGACCTTCCGCCTGTTGCTGTCGGAATATGCGAAATATGTCGCCGCCGAATTGCGGGTGCGGCTCGCCGACATCGGAATCGATCTGGTGCCCGAATTCGCCGAGCAGTCCACCGGTTCGCCGGCGCCACGCCGCCCGGCGACCGCGCAAGCCAATTGATACTAGGCAACGCAGATCAGCTTGAGTTCGGCTTCGAACCGGATGCTCCGCTTGCCTGCAAGCGCGGTCCCTTCGAGGGTGCCACCCTCCGCATCGCAGGTACCGGCAAAGCCCATTCCGATTTCGTGCCCGCCAAAAACCGGATCTTCGCCGCGGGCCGGCGTGTGTTCCTGATTGACCATCTCGCCTTTCCAGCGGCCATTCGAGGATGAATACGACCCGAGATAATAAAAGAAGGCGTCGCCGCCGAGGATGCGGCCGTTGTTCATGAGCATGACCCCGGTCAATCCGCCCTGTATGCCGTCCAGAATCTTGAGATGAATCGAGTAGAGCCCGTTGGAAATGCCGCCTTCCCCGATCGTGCCGGGCGGGGCGAGTTCGCTCTCGTCCAGCGGCGTCATCACGGATCGAAAAACGGCGTTGGGCATCTGCGGCGAGCCGCCCTCGAAACAGAACGCTTTTCCCACCGCCCGTCCGGTCACCGCAATCGTTGAAACGTCGGAGCCGAGCAGCGATTGATGATTGGCGCCAAAATTGTGCCGGCGGCTGGTGACCTCAACGGCGATCTCGTCGCCGTCGAAACGATAGGTCCCGATATGGGCGAAGCCCGAATTGCCCCCCAATAATTTGCCGTCCCGGATGTAGCTGACGCTGCGCCCGACGGCTTCGTTGACCCTGAATTCGCTTTTGAAGAAACCGTCGAAACGGTGTGATGTCCTGCCCATACGGCACACCTAGCCCAGAACGTGATTTGCGTCACTCGTTTTCGGCTTGATCGAACCGGGAAGGCGGAAATGCCGCAAACGCCTATTCGCTGGGCGCTTTGGTGCGGGTCGAAGCCGGTATCGAGATAGAGAAGATCGCGACCGCGTTCATCGCGGCCGGTGCGAGGCCGGGTGTGAATCGTGCAGCATTAGGGAAAGTTGGTGCAACTGTGTATCGCGAAACCCTTCGGCCTCGATCGCCTTCACGGTTGCCAGCACATAGTCGCGGTTGACGCCGGACTGGCCATGGCCCTGCAGCACGTGACGCAACTGGTCGGCCAGCGACAGCCTTCCTGCATACTGCACATGGCCGCGGTCGACCACGTAAGCCAGTGCGCTGACGCGCTGCCGCGCTTCGTTCTCCAGCCACACCGACCGCTTCACCTCGCGGTAGACCGACGTCACCTGTTCGCGCTCGCGCAAATAGGCGACGGTGGCAGCGCGGTTCTTTTCCGCGACGCGGAACGCGATGCCGCGGCAGGCGCCGCCGCGATCGAGCCCGAGCACGAGGCCGGGCTTTTCCGGCGTGCCGCGATGGACGAAGGAATAGACGCAGAGCGCGCGGTGCTCGCCGATCAGCCGCGCCGGCACCCGCTCGACGAATTCGAAGCCCGGCCGCCAGATCAGCGAGCCGTAGCCGAACACCCAGAGGTCGCCGGCAGAGAATTCCGTATCAGCTAAAGTAATCTCGGACATTGACTACCGGCTACCGGTAAAGCGAAGCGGATTCAACGTCTTTTGTAGTAGGGTCACCCCGCTTACATTTGACAAAATCATGATCCAAAGGTCGCCGAATGCCTGACATGACCCCTGCGCCGCGCCGGCGCCCGCTTTGGCGCCTTTTCATCATGCCCGCGCTCCTGCTGGTCGCCGCCATCGCCTGGAGCGGTTTCTGGTTCTACGCGGCGTCCGAGGTCGGCGTGCGCGCCGACGCCTGGCGGGCGCAGGAAGCCAAATCCGGCCGGGTCTATGATTGCGGCAAGCGCTCGGTCGCGGGCTATCCGTTCCGGCTCGAAGTCCGCTGCGAGGACGCCAGCGTGACGCTGATTTCCCAGACCGCAGGCGCGCAGGCGCCGTTCACGGCGCGGCTCGGCGAGATCATGGTGATCGCGTCGATCTACCAGCCGAAATTGCTGATCGCCGAATTCACGGCGCCGGCGACGATCGCCGATCGCGGCCAGCCGCCTTCGCTGAAGGTGAGCTGGACCGTGGCCCGCAGCAGCGTGGCCGGGTTGCCCGCCATCCCGGAGCGGGCTTCGATCGTGTTCGACAATCCCTCGATCGAGCGCGTCAACGGCCCGGTGCAGACACCGCTGGCGCGCGCCAACCATGTCGAACTGCATGGCCGGCTGGCGGAAGGGTCGGTGGCGGCCGATCCCGTGATCGAAACGGTTCTGCGAATAACGGGCGGCAGCGTGCAGGAGGTTCATCCGTTGCTGGCGGCGCCGTTCAAATCCGATATCGAGACCAGGCTCAGCGGCCTGAAGGATTTCTCGCCAAAACCATGGCCCGAGCGTTTCCGCGAAATGCAGGCCGCCGGCGGCAAGGTCGAGATCGTGCGCTCGCGAATCGAGCAGGGCGAACTGATCGCGATATCTACGGGAACGCTGGGCCTCAACGCGCAGGGCCGGATCGAAGGCGAACTGCAGATGACGGTGACGGGACTCGAACGGGTGATTCCGGCGCTGGGTATCGACAAGATGCTGGAGCAGGGCGTGCCGCAGGCCACGCTCGATCGCGTGGCGCCCGGCGTCAAGAGCCAGGACCTCACCAATCTGTTCGGCGCGCTCGACCGCGCCATTCCCGGCCTCGGCAAGGTGGTGAAGCAGAACACCAATGTCGGCGTTGCCGTCGGCATCAATTCGCTCGGCACCGAAGCCGAGATCGACGGCAAGAAAGCACGCAGCTTCCCGCTGCGCTTCGTCGACGGTGCGGTGTTTCTCGGTCCGTTGAAGGTAGGTCAGGTCCCGCCGCTGTTTTAGGTCGACTCTGCCGCGATCTCCGCCGTCATCCTGAGGTGCGCGCTCTTGCGCGCCTCGAAGGATGGCCGCGGGGCATTGAGCCATTCATCCTTCGAGGCTCGCTACGCTCGCACCTCAGGATGACGAAAGACTACGCGCGCCGTAACATCACGGTCGCCGAAGCGTGATGGCCGCGATGGGAATGTCGCCTCACGCATGACGGTCTTGTTCTCTGACGATCCACTTCAAGGTTGGTGGGTCGATAATGAGGAGAAGACCCATGACTGCAATCAAGTTTCTCAGTGCGGCTGTCCTGCTGGCGCTGATCGCGTCTCCCGCATCGGCGCTGAACATGATCGAGGAGCCCGGGATGTTCGCGTTCGTCTATCCCAACGGCGATCTCGGCCTCGGCACGTCGCGGCCGCCGGCCGACGCGATGGCGATGACGCCGCGGCTGATCATGCGTCATCCGCTGCCCGCGCGGCATGGCAAGGCGCACAGGTAACAAAGGCGCACGCATAGCAAGACGGAAGGGCGGATCAGGCCAGGGCTTGATCCGCCTTTCCAGCTATTTGGAAGTCCGGTTGGAAAACGCATCCCGGAAGCGTGCGAGATCGTCCGCGTTGCCGTCCGACACGGCCCAGAAATTCAGGCCTCCCGCCCGCCAGTTCTCGATGTTGTAGCCATCGCGGGAGGCGGCGGTGCGCACGGGCGCGGCCGCTGCGTCCGACGAAGCCGGCCAGACAAACAGATTGATGACGTGCGACTGCCGCTTGTAGACCAGGGCTGCAACGACCCGCCCGCCGATATAATCGACACGGCCGCCTTGCAGCGGGAATCCCTCGCGCACCAGATCGACCACCGGCGGTGCGAAATCGATCTTGCCGTTGAACCAGGGCTTTACGGTGTGTTGATCGGAGGTCGCGACGTCGGTGAGATGATCGACCAGCAGCGAGCGGACGTGGCTGGCTACGACCTCGTCGCTAATTGACGTACGATCCGTCATCGGCGCGACCACCAGGAACAGGCTGGCCGCAAGGGCTGCGAGCGACGGCACGAACAGCCATCGCCGGACGAATTCCAGCGCACTGAAGCCTTGAGGCTTCGGCGCGCGCGCCGGCATCGCCGCCTCTCGCGAAATCGCCGCCAGCACCTGCGCCCTGACATGATCCGGCGTGCGCCAGTGGACCCCCGGTTGTGCGATCCGCTGTTTCAAGGCTTGCAGGCTTTCCAGTTGCCGGGCGCAATGCGGGCAGGTGGCGACGTGACGTTCGGTCTGCAACGAATGCGCGGCGTCGAGTTCGTTGTCGACAAACCCATGCAGCATCAATTCCCACTCGGAACAGGGCCTGGGAGCGGAATTGTTCACTTCTGCTCCTCCTGAAGCCGGGCGTGGCCTTGCCACAGGCTCGCAAAATGGTCGCGCGCGCGGGCCAGCCGCGACATCACGGTGCCGATCGGCAATGCCGAGGTCTGGGCTATCTCGCGGTAGGACAGCCCTTCGAGTTCGCGCAGCACCAGCACCTCGCGCAAGGCCCGCGGCAGCAAATTGAGAACGCTACGGACCTTGCCGGCCTCCGAGCTGCGCAGCAGCGCGGTTTCCGGGGTGTCGTCATCGGATGCGACATCGTCGATCGAAAACTCCGCAGCGTCGTCGCGGTGCGGGATATCGACCTCCAGCCGCGCCTTGCGGCGGCCTTCCAGCAGCCAGTTGTGATAACAGTTGCGGACGATGGAAAAGATCCAGGCGCGGGCATCGCCACCCTGATATCCATCGAACCCCCGATAGGCGCGCAGAAAACTGTCCTGCACGATGTCCTGCGCGGCATCGGGATTGCGGCTGAGGACGCGCGCAAAATTATAGGCGGCGTCGAGATGCGGAACGATTTCGCGCTGGAACCGGCCGTATTTGTCGTTGCTGCCGGCCGATCGGTGGCTCGCGGTCGCGTCCGCATGCGCCGACGCCGCGGCCGCCGGATTCGCTTCCCGCGCCCCGGGCCTTGCCGCATGACGAAAACCTTCGCTGGCGCCGGCCGCCATCGACCGCAGTCCGAAATTCTTCCCTGCGCCGACAAGCCGGGCTGCGAGTGCGACCAGTGCGTCCAGCACGGGTTCCGGCGCCTTGCCGGATGTCGCCAGCGATCTAATCATGACGTCGTTCTGCTCTTTGGGTCGCCCCCGGGGCGATCGTTACACATCTGTGACGTTAGATAGACCGTGGCTCGGCCGGGTTTATTCCGGAACCTACGGGAAAATCTTGACCTCGCCGAATAATCTTTGCCGGCCGGCGAATAAATCCTCGACAGCCGCGGTCTCCCTGATCGGAAGCGTTGCGCGTTCGGCGCAATGGGCTTCATCCGTTACCAACCGGGAGAACGTCAATGCTGTCAATGTCGCGCCGGGGTGTCCTGGCTTCTGCTGCCGTCGCCGCAGCGTTCGGCCTGCACGACAAGAGGCTCGCCTTCATCAATCCGGCCCACGCCGAAGCGCCGCTCGAGCCGGTCAATGGCGTCTACAAATACAAGGTCGGTTCGATCGAAGTCACCGCGGTGTATGACGGTATCTGGCGCAAGCCGCACGATCCGACCTTCATCAAGAATGCGTCAGTCGAGGAGACCAAGGAAGCGCTCGGCAAGGCCGGCCTCACCACCGAATTCATGCCGATCCCGCTGACGGTGACCGTGCTCAAGATCGGCGACAAACATATCATGATCGATTCCGGATCGGGTGTCGGCCAGTGGCAGGCCAATGCCACCAACCTGCCGGCCAACATGAAGGCCGCCGGCATCGACCGCAGCCAGATCTCCACCATCCTGGTCTCGCATTTCCATCCCGATCACGTCTGGGGTTTGATGGAGAAGGGCACCAACGCCGCCGTCTTCCCCAATGCCGAACTGGTCGTCAGCAGCACCGAATATAATTGGTGGACCGAGCCCGGCCGCGTCGAGAAGCTGCCCGAAGGCCGCCGGCCTGCGGGAAAACGCATCGGTGACGTCTTCCCGACCTGGAAGAACTGGAGGCTGGTCGAGGACAATGCCGAAGTCGCCCCCGGCGTTCGCATGCTCGCGGCGCCCGGCCATACGCCCGGCCACGCCGCTTTTCTCGTCACCTCGGGAAAAGATCAATTGATGGTGTCGAACGACACCATGTATGTGCCGGCGCTGCTGGCACCGCACCCGGACTGGCAGGGTGGCTACGATCAGGACGGCGCCACGGCGATTGCGACCCGCCGCAAGCTGATCGACCGTGTCATCGCCGACAAGATGATGATTTGCGGCGCGCACTTCCCGTTCCCCGGTCGCGGCACCTTCACCAAGGACGGCAACGCCTACGCCTTCGCGCCGCTCGCGCAGTCCTGATCGTCAAACCAATCCTGATCATCAAACGGAGTACACATCATGAAGAAGAAACGCGCTTCGACCCTGGCCGCTGTCGCATTGATCGCGGGCCTCGGCCTTTTGCCGGCACTTTCTCCCGCCTATGCGGTCGACAACATGTCGTCATCAGACGCGCCCGACCTGACGTCGGTGCGGGCCAAGATCAAGGCCAAGGATTATGCCGGCGCGCTGGCGCAACTGCGCGAACTCGCCGACGACGTCCAGCACGCCGATGTCTACAACCTCATGGGCTTCACGCTGCGCAAGACCGGTGACTTCAAGACCTCGCTGACCTACTACAACAAAGCGATCGAGATGCAGCCGGAGCACAAGGC
>JBOHIT010000111.1:0-11805 GCA_050726155.1 Bradyrhizobium sp. | reverse complement strand
GCCGTTGCTGCGGCGGTCGCCGGCACAGCCGCCTCCGCTGCGGCCGGCGCCTGAGGTGCTGCCGGCGCCGGCGATGCACTCGCGGCGTCCGCCTCTGCGGCAGCCAGCACCGGGGGCGGGACGAGCCCGGTTTTTTCCGACGGCTGCGATGATTTCTGGGCAAACAGCGGCGCCCATTCCGCGATGATCCGTTGTGCTGCCTCGGCGTGGTAATGCCAGGCCATCGCCGCGCCGCCGATACAGGCCGCCATCAGCAACGCTCCAACAGCGCGAAACGCCCGCCGGGCGAGCGATCGGCGGCGGCGCTTGACCGGAGCATCGTCAACGGCGGTTGCGCGAAAAGTGCTGTCGACCGGCCGCATTGTTGCTCCGGCCAGGAATACCGGTTCGACGTGAACCTGAGGCGCCGAAGGCGTGCGCGCTTTATCCCTCAGCAGGCTCTCGATCTCGTCATGCGCGGGCGCCACCTGCACCGCATCGGGTGCGACCACGACGATATCGTGCGGATCATCGCTCGGCTTTGGCTTCGATATGGAATCCATGGGCGCTCCGTACTCGGTCCAATGTCCCCTGACTGAGGGCGACGGGCGGTAAGCCAACGGCTTTCGGCCCATTACTCCATTCCGGTTTGACCAAAGCAAGGCAGCATGGTGGAGAGGTTGCGACCGCGGAACCGTCGGCCTTGCAAGAAACTGTTGCCGCAGGCCCGGAACCCCATCGTCATCCAGATGTCATCAAACGCCCCAACAGCTTGTCCGGCACACATTCGAGGACCCAGATGGACTATTTCCGACGCTTCACCTTCCTGTTCGCCGCTCCCGTCTTTGACAACGACGATCTCGAGGGCCTCCGTTTCAACCAGATCATCACCGAGATCGAGCGGTCCGGCTTCGAAGTGGTCCGGGCGCGCAAGCTCGAGGATGCGGAAATCCAGGTGCAGACCGATGCCGCGATCGGCTGCATGGTGGTCGACTGGGGCAAGAAGGGCCTCGAAGGCAAGACCATGGCCCTGATCAATCTGATGCAGCGGCGCGGCCTCGATTTCCCGATCATCCTCTTGATCCGCCGCAAGCGGTTCGAGGATCTGCCGGTCGAGGTGCTGGATTTCATCGACGGCTATGTCTTCCTGTCCGAGGAAACACCGCCCTTCATCGCCAAGAACCTGATCAGCCGCCTGAAGCAATATGCCGAAACGCTGAAGACGCCGTTTTTCGGCGCGCTGGTCGACTATGCCGAGGAAGGCAACCAGCTTTGGACCTGTCCGGGCCACAATGGCGGCGTGTTCTACAGCCGCAGCCCGATCGGCCGGGTGTTCGTCGAGCATCTCGGCGAAGCCGTGTTCCGCGACGACCTCGACAATTCCGTGCTCGACCTCGGCGACCTCCTCACCCATGAAGGCCCGGCACTGAAGGCGCAAAAGGAAGCCGCGCAGATCTTCGGTGCGGAAAAGACCTATTTCGTGCTCAACGGCACCTCGACCTCCAACAAGGTGGTGCTCGGCGCGCTCGTCACCGACGACGACCTCGTGCTGTTCGACCGCAACAACCACAAGGCCGCCCACCATGGCGCGCTGATGATGGCCGGCGGCATCCCGGTTTATATCCCCACCGTCCGCAACGCCTGGGGGCTGATCGGCCCGATGCGCTGGGACGCCATCGACGAAACGAGCTTGCGCGAACGCATCCGTAGCCATCCGCTGGTGAAGGATCCGGAAGCCTGGCGCAAGCCGCGTCCGTTCCGGGTCGCCGTCGTCGAGCAGTGCACCTATGACGGCACCATCCACAATGCCGAGATGATCCTCAAGGCCATCGGCCATCTCTGCGATTACATCCTGTTCGATGAGGCCTGGGCCGGCTTCATGAAGTTTCATCCGCTCTATGCCGGACGTTTCGCGATGGGCTTGTCGGGTCTCGGCCCCGACGCGCCCGGCATCATCGCCACCCAATCGACCCACAAGCAGCTCGCGAGCTTCTCGCAGGCCTCGCAAATCCACATCAAGGATCGCCATATCCGCGGCCAGAAGCGCCGCATCGAACACCGCCGCTTCAACGAGAGCTTCATGCAGCACGCCTCGACCTCGCCGTTCTATCCGATCTTCGCTTCGCTCGATGTCGGCGCGCAGATGATGAAGGGCCGCTCCGGCGAAGTGCTGTGGGACGACACGATCCGGCTCGGCATCGAACTGCGCAAGAAGATGCGCGCGGTCCGCCGCGAATTCGAGGAAAAGGAAACGCGGCCCGAGCGCCGCTGGTTCTTCGAGCCGTTCGTGCCCGACCGCGTCGCGATCCCGGACGCCTCGCGCGAGGGCGCCGTGCACAATGTGGCCTGGGAAAGCATCTCCACCGACCTGCTGGTCACCGACCCCAGCTATTGGCAGCTGTCGCCCGATACCGCCTGGCACGGCTTCCCCGGATTGACCGCGGGTTTTGCCATGACCGATCCGAACAAGCTGACGGTGCTGACCCCCGGCTTCGACCACGCCACCGGCCGCTATGCCGACCACGGCATCCCCGCCCCCGTCGTGGCGCAGTACTTGCGCGAAAACCGCATCGTGGCAGAAAAGAACGACCTCAATTCGCTGCTGTTCCTGCTCACGCCCGGCGTCGAGGCCAGCAAGGCCGGAACGCTGATCTCGGGCCTCGTCGCCTTCAAGAAGCTGCACGACGACAACGCCCTGCTGGAAGACGTGATCCCCGAATTTTACCAGCGCCGGGCGAAGCGTTATGCCGGCGTGCGGCTGCGCGATCTCTGCGGCGAGATGCATCGTTTTTTCCGCGAAGCCGGTGTCAGCACGCTGCAGGCCAAACAGTTCCTGGCCGAGCATCTGCCTGACATCGCGATGTCGCCGCGCGATGCGGCGCGCTATCTGGTGCGCAACGACGTCGACTATCTCGCGATCGACGCCATTGCCGGCCGCATTGCCACGACGCCGTTCGTGGTCTATCCGCCCGGTATCGCCACCATCGTGCCCGGTGAGCGACTGTCCGAGCGGGCGCAGCCGATGATCGATTATCTCAAGATGTTTGAAACCTGCTTCAACACTTTCCCTGGCTTCGACGTCGAAATCCAGGGTGTCTACAAGGAAGTTGATGCGTCCGGCCGTATCCGGCTGCATACCTATGTGGTCTCCGAATGAACGGGGTAAACGAAACCTCAGGCGCGACCACGGCCAACGACGCGCCGGTGCTGGTTCGCCCCTCGCGCGACGGCGATGTCGAGGCGATGCTGGCGATCTACCGGCACCACATTCGCCGCGGCATCGAGGAGGGCGTCGACGACAGCGGCACGCCGGAGCCGGAAGATCTGCGCGACCGCCGCAAGAACCTGCGCAGCCAGCGCCTGCCGCATCTGGTCGCGACGCGCGGCGGCGAGGTGGTGGGCTATGCCTATGTCGTTCTGTTTCGCAAGCGGCCGGCCTATCGCTACGCCGTCAAGCATTCGATCTACGTGCATCGCGAGCATCAGGCGCGCGGCGTCGGACGGTTGCTGTTGCACGAGCTGATCGATGTCTGCGCCGCGGCAGGCTTCCGGCAGATGATCGGCTACATCGATTCCGATAACGCGGCCTCGCTCGCGCTCCACGAAAAATTTGGTTTCGCCCGGGTTGGTCTGCTTCCCGGCGTAGCCTATCGCTACGGCCGCTGGGCCGACACCGTCATGGTGCAGCGTTCGCTCGCCGCCGGCGCAACCGCGCCGCCGCTGATTTCCAGCCCGGGGCGGTGATGTGCCGTCGTCCCGGCGAAGGCCGGGACCCATAGCCACCGTTGGTCATCGTGCGCGAAGCTGGAGCGACACCGGCTTTAGCAACAAGCATTCGTGGTTATGGGTCCCGGCGTACGCCGGGACGACGATAGTTGGTTCACCGCGTTTCACCCGAAAACGCTTGCCGCAGCGCCGACAGCCGGTCCAGCGCTGCCTGCGGCAACGGACCTTTCTCGACCGCGGCGAAGGCGCCCTCGAATTCCTGCGGCGTTGCCATGCCGACCAGGATCGTGCCCATCGCCGGATGCGACAACGCAAACCGCGTCGCGGCTTCGGTCAGGCTGCTGGCAAATCCCTCCTCGACCAGCGGCATCAGCCGGCGGGCGCGCGCGATATCGGCATCGTAGCTCATCGCCGAGCCGATCGGCTCGGGCGCCGGGCTTGCGATCGGATGCCGCGCCGCCGAGCCCGACAGCGCGCCGCCGGCCAGCACGCGAATGCCGACGACGCCGACACCGGCCGCGCGCGTGCGATCGAACAAACGCCGATAATCCTGCGCCGGATAATTTTGCGGCAAGTCTTCCGCAGCGGATGGATTGAGCATGTTGTAGACGATCTGCGCGCTGTCGAAGACGCCGGCATTGATCACCTGATGCAGTGCCGCCGTGTCGCCGACCGCCGAAATCCCCAGGTATCGGATCTTGCCCTGCCTGCGCAGCCGCTCGAACGCCGGCACCACCTCGTCGAGCACCTGCCGCGCGCTTAGCGCCGATCCGCCGCCGCCTTCAGTGATCGGGTTGTGCAGGTGGAAAATATCGACGCGATCAAGTCCCAGCCGCGCCAGGCTGCCTTCGAGCGATGTCGTGATGGCGTCGGCGATGCGGCCGAACTCGGCAGCAGGCACCCGGACCTTGGTGCCGACGACGGCATCTGCCGGCTTTAGTTTTCGCAACACGCGGCCGAGGTTCTTTTCGGATTCACCGTCGCCATACAGCACGGCGGTGTCGAAGTAATTCACGCCGACATCGAGCGCCCGCGCGACGAGGCGCTCCTGATCGGCCGGATCGCCGCGCACCATCACCCCGCCGACGGCGTCGCAACCAAAACCCAGCACCGATAGCTGCATTCCAGTGCGCCCAAAGACCCGCAATTGCATCACAGTTCCTCCGAGTACATCACACAATACTCCAAATTGTCGCGACGAGCGACATGCTGATGAACTCGTGTGTTGCAGGATCGGAAAAACTGACGCAAAGTTTGACCGTGCCGGACATCAACCGGCGACCATCACATGAGGGAGCACGCCAATGATCAAAGTAAGCGTTATGTATCCGAACACACCGGGGGCGCGCTTCGACCACGACTATTACAAGAACAAGCACATGCCGCTGGTGAAGGCGCGCATGGGCGATGCCTGCAAATCCTACACCGTGGACAAGGGCCTCGGCGGCGGCGCACCCGGCGCGCCGGCGACCTATGTCGGCATGTGCCACATCTTCGCCGACTCGGTCGAGGCCTTCCAGGCCGGCTTCGGCCCGCACGCCAAGGAGATCATGGGCGACATCCCGAACTACACCGACATCGCGCCGGTGATGCAGATCAGCGAAGTCGTCGTCGGCTGAAGCGAGCACTTTGTAGGGTGGGTTAGGCGAAGCCGTAACCCACCGCCGTGCCGCAAACACGAAGATGGTGGGTTACGCGGAGTTTATCATCGGGCCGCGCCTTGCGCGGACCCGGTGGCCTAACCCACCCTACGGATTTCCCCCCATGCCGAAAATCACCATCATCGAAACCGGCGTCGTGTCGCCTGCCAACCGCGCGCAGCACGGCTCCTTTCCGCAGATGTTCGAACGGTTGCTCGGTGAAGCCGATGCGTCGGCGAGCTTTGCGACGCTCCGGCTTGCCGACGGCGAAGCCCTACCCGATCCCGCCACGCTGGAAGCCATCCTGCTGACGGGATCGCCGGCCGGCGTCTACGACGATCTCGACTGGATCGCGCCGCTCGAGCGTTTTGTACGCGCGGCATATGACGCAAGAATTCCGATGGCCGGAATCTGCTTCGGCCACCAATTGATCGCGCAGGCGCTTGGCGGAACGGTGCTCAAATCGGAGAAGGGCTGGGGCATCGGGCGCCACGTCTATGATGTCGCGCCCGCCAACGGCGTGATCGATGGCGACAAGATCGCGATACCGGCTTCGCATCAGGACCAGGTCATCGCGCCCCCTGCCGGCGCAACGACGATCCTTCATTCGGAATTCACGCCGTATGCAGCGCTTCTCTACGCGAACGGCGCAGCGTTATCGGTGCAGCCGCATCCCGAATTCACGTTGCCCTTTGCGCACATCTGTTGCGAGAAGGCCGGCCAGAACAACGCGCCCGAAGCACTGGTCGCGACGGCCAAGGCCTCGCTGGAGCAGCCGCTTGATAACGCCGCCCTCGGCCGCGCGATTGCGCGTTTTCTGGCAAGGCCGCGGACAGCGTGACTCATCACTTGTGCGGCGCGGCGCGCTTCAATGCCCGCCGTCGGAGCCGCCGTGCGAGGCATCGCCTTGTCCGCCACCGCTCCCTTGCCAATTATCGGGATTGTCCTTGTCCGGCTTCACCTTCGTACCCTGACGAAATGCAAAGACAATAAAGCCCACCAGCGCGCACAACGCCAACAGGGGTCCCAACCAGCCAGGCATGATCGTCCTCCGCTCAGGATCGCAAAAGAACGCAGCTCGCCTCAATCCAGATCGAGTGCATGTAGCTCTCCTCCCCGACCACTTCACCGACCTGAAGCTCCAGGAGCCCGTTGTCGTCAATGCCCGCGATAGGAAAGACGCGACCTACGCAAGCCTCAAACAATGCCTGCGTGCCCATTCCGGCCGGAAGCGATTTTGGCACCGCAACGACCTCGACTGAGTCCCCGATGTTCACGCGAATCCCTTTTTCGGGTCAATAATTTCTCCCCGCTCGCTCAGCTTCATCTCTGGATCTCCTCACGCGACCGTTCGATTGGTTAGTAGTAGTAAGCGTAGCCCGGATGAGCGCAGCGACATCCGGGTTCTCTCAACGTATCCGATACCCGCATATCGCTGCGCTCATGCGGGCTACCGGTGGCTCGCCATACTGTTCAGGAATGACCGTCGGAGCCGCCGTGCGATGCATCCCCGCCGCCACCGCCCACCGAGTTGTCGGGATTGCCATCCGCATTCGGCCTGACCTTCGTACCCTGACGAAATGCGAAGGCGATAAATCCCCCCAGCGCACACAACGCCAGGAGGGGTCCCAACCAGTCCAGCATGATTGTCCTCCGCGTTGTTCGCCTGTTCTATCCTAGATAGCGGTTACGTCGTCGGCAATGCACGTCAGTTCGGGACCGGCCGTCGGCATGATATGGATCGCCTTCAATGGGCGCGTCGTATCCGCCAGCCCGGGAATCGTCTGTTCGCGTATCAACAGCATTTCCCGAATATGCCGTGGAGCGAGAGCCGTGGCCTTTTTCAGATCAGTCGTGACAATAATTCTGTCGATGACATTTTGAGGACAGTCCGTCGAGAATGACATCCAGCGAGGAGTTGCCAGCCGGAGCACGAAAATATCTCCGCTGATCGCAAGCTTGATGTGAAGGGCGACCGACCGAGAATCGAACTCCATCCTTATCAGTTCTGCATCGCCCACAATCGGGTCAATGATTTCTCCCCGCTCATTCAGCTTCATCTCTGGATCTCATTCCACTCAGACCGCCGACATTTCGATAGAGCAAAATCGCTCATCGATGAAGTCAATCTCTTGCCATCAAAATTCCTGGCCTGCCGTTCAGTAGCGGCAAACAGCAGGTCAACTCCGTTGACCACTTGCGTGGCGTCCTTTGGCACTTGACTGAGTTCGTACCACCCCAGACTAAATCCGCGACTGACTAGTTTCCGTTCGACCTCCTCATAGGCTTCTCGGCGCATTGTTCGGATAGTTTCAGATTCTCGTTCATGCGATGGCTCTCGCTCCGTCTTCATTGGTCATAGACGAACCCGCCTTTCAGGTTGCTTAGAAGGTTAATTCAAATTGTAGCGATTGTCGGGTTCCTGTTGGGGGCTTGTGACCGCTCATTTGGCCCGACGGGCAAATCACTTCTAATTATCGGAAATCATGTCAAGCCCAAGAATCGAAAATATTTCGCTTTATCCGAAGGGCAAATCAGTTCATATCAAAGCCATCCCGTCCCGCTCAGAGGGCGTCGGCCGTCGTCACGGACGTTGGACGGGGATGCGGTGGACGCTGACGTTGAGCCTGACGAGCGTGACTGAAGCGTACGGCGAAGGCGTGTGGTCCCGACGTCGCGGTGCTGGCGTCAACGCACCTGGAGGCAACTGCTTCTCAGGGCGCAACGGAGGCAAAAGAGCCGTTCTCCGGGGAGAGCACGATATAGGCCGTAAAGCCATTGCGCAGGGAAGGCCGGAGTGTTTCCGCTGAACCTGTATGCTCGTGTGCGCACTTCCTTGTGCACATTGCACGCGAGACCGCGGGTGCAGCGCGCACCCGGTCTTCCCTGCGCCCTCTGTTTTTCAAAGGGCAAAACGGTTGCATAACTCGGGCGCGTCGCGCGGCGAGAGTACGGAGCTATGACTGCTCCCCTGGATCTGCGTTCTGCAACGGCGAACTCGCCCTTAGCCAATCTCTATTGGACGCCGCTATCGAAGCTGGGCACAGCGTCTGATGACAATTGCCTATCGAACAAGCTGAAGTCGACGGTGCTGACAGAATGTCGCATCTTGCAATGCAGCAAATTAGCGAAACAGCCCCTGCTAACGGGCAATGGTGTTTCGGTCGGCTTCTCTGTATTGGTTCGGCTGGCATACAAGCTTTCGGAGCCGGGTTGGCTCCGCAAAAATTTCGCGGGAGGAAACATGCGGAAACTGATTTTGACTGCGGCATCGATCGCGGCTTTGACTTTGGTGGGACCAGCGTCGGCACAGGCGCCGATCGTGATCAAGTTCAGCCACGTCGTGGCGCCGAACACGCCGAAGGGTCTGGCGGCCGAAAAATTCAAGGAGCTGGCCGAGAAATACACCGGCGGCAAGGTCAAGGTCGAAGTCTATCCGAACTCGCAGCTCTACAAGGACAAGGAAGAGCTCGAAGCGCTGCAGCTCGGCGCGGTGCAGATGCTGGCGCCATCCAACTCGAAGTTCGGCCCGATCGGCGTCAAGGAGTTCGAGGTGTTCGATCTGCCGTACATCCTCCCCGACCTGAAGACGCTGCGCAAAGTCACCGACGGCCCGCTCGGCGCCAAGCTTTTGAAGCTATTGGATTCCAAGGGCATGACCGGTCTCGCCTATTGGGACAACGGCTTCAAGCAGATGAGCGCCAACAAGAAGCTTGTGGCGCCGGCCGATTACAAGGGCCTCAAGTTCCGCATCCAGTCGTCCAAGGTGCTGGAAGCACAGTTCCGTTCGCTGGGCGCGATCCCGCAGGTGATGGCGTTCTCCGAAGTCTACCAGGCCTTGCAGACTGGCGTGGTCGACGGCCAGGAGAACACCTGGTCCAACATCTACACCCAGAAAATGCATGAAGTGCAGAAGTACATCACCACCACCAACCATGGCTACATTGGCTATGTCGTGGTCGTGAACAAGAAGTTCTGGGATGACATGCCGGCGGAGATCCGCGCGCAGTGCGACAAGGCCATGAAGGAGGCCACCGCCTACGGCAACGGCCAGTCCGCCAAGGAAAACGACGAAGCGCTTGCCGATATCAAGAAGACCGGCAAGAGCGAGATCGTGGCGCTGACCCCGGAGCAGGACTCGGCGATGCGCAAGGCGCTCGAACCGGTGTACCAGGATGTGGCAAAGCGCGTCGGCCAGCCGCTGATCGATGAATTCCTCAAGGAGACCAGGGGCGCGACCAACTAAGACGATGTTGAGGAGCTTCCGTGCCTCGGCACGGAAGCTCTTTCATTGTCTGGGGCATATTGGGCTTGGGGACTGCGGTCGTGATGATCGCGGCTATTTTGGGCAAGGTCGGGCCGCAATACGGCAGACCTTGAGGGGGAATAGATGTTGCTTCGCATCCTCGATCGGCTTGAGGAGATATTGATCGCGACGCTGATGGCGCTGGCGACCGTCATCATCTTCATCGCGGTGATGCACCGCTATCTCGTCGGCATCCCCCTCCTGTATCCGATCCTGTTTCCGATCAATTTGTCCTGGGCGCAGGAACTGTGCATCTACATGTTCGTGTGGGTGGCCAAGTTCGGCGCGGCCTATGGCGTGCGCACCGGCATCCATGTCGGCGTCGACGTCGTCGTCAACCAGCTCAAATCGCCATGGCGCAATGCCGTCGTGCTGTTCGGATTGCTCTGCGGCGCCTTCTTCACCGCCGTGATAGGCACCATGGGCGCGAAATTCGTCTATGGGCTGATGCACACCGACCAGGTCTCGCCCGATCTCGAGATCCCGAGCTGGATCGTCTATCTCTGCATTCCGCTGGGGTCCTATCTGATGTGCTTCCGCTTCCTGCAGGTCGCATATACCTATTTCCGCACCGGCGAACTTCCGCACCATGACCACGCCCATGTCGAGGGCGTCGAAGTTGAAGAGCCCGGCGTTGGTGCTGCGGGAGTCACCCGATGAGCAGCCTGATCATCTTTACGCTGCTGATCGCGCTGATGCTGACGGGCATGCCGATCTCGATTGCGCTCGGCATGACGGTTTTGACCTTCATCTACACGATGACCAACGTCCCGACCGAGTCGGTGGCGCTGAAGCTTTTCACCGGCATCGATAATTTCGAGATCATGGCGATCCCGTTCTTTATCCTCGCCGGCAATTTCCTGACCCATGGCGGTGTCGCGCGCCGCATGATCAATTTCGCGACCTCGATGGTCGGCCACTGGTATGGCGGCCTCGGGCTCGCCGGCGTGATGGCCTGCGCGCTGTTCGCGGCCGTATCCGGCTCGTCGCCGGCGACCGTGATCGCGATCGGCTCGATCATGCTGCCGGCGATGGTCAAGCAGGGCTTCCCGAAGCGCTTCGGCGCCGGCGTTATCACCACGTCGGGCGCGCTCGGCATCCTGATCCCGCCCTCGATCGTGATGGTGATCTATTGCGTGGCGACCGGCGGCAGTGTCGCGCTCGATCCGGCCGGTGTTCGGGTGTCGTCGGCTTCCGTCGGCCAGATGTTCATGGCCGGCGTCATCCCCGGCCTGATGCTGGCGACGCTGCTTGGCGTGACGACGTTCTATCGCGCCTGGAAGTTCGATTATCCGAGGCTGCCGCGCGCCAGTTGGACCGAACGCTTCGTCGCTTTCCGAAAGTGCATGTGGGGCCTGCTGCTGATCCTGATCGTGCTCGGCGGCATCTATGCCGGCATGTTCACGCCGACCGAAGCCGCCGCCATCAGCGCGGTCTACGCCTTCGTCATCGCGGTGTTCGTCTACAAGGACATGTCGCTCAGGGACGTGCCGCGGGTGCTGCTCGGCTCCGCCAATATGAGCGCGATGATCCTCTACATCATCACCAACGCGGTGCTGTTCTCGTTCCTGATGGCGAACGAGAATATTCCGCAGCAGATCGCGGCCTGGATCACCTCGGTCGGCGTCGACTGGATCATCTTCCTGCTGATCGTCAACGTGCTGTTGCTGATCGCCGGCAATGTGATGGAGGCGTCCTCGATCGTGCTGATCATGGCGCCGATCCTGTTTCCGGTCGCGGTCAAGCTCGGCATCCATCCGGTGCATCTCGGCATCCTGATGGTGGTCAACATGGAAGTCGGGATGTGCCATCCGCCGGTCGGACTCAACCTCTATGTGGCCTCCGGCATCGCCAAGATGGGCATCACCGAGCTCACGATCGCGGTGTGGCCGTGGCTCCTGACCATGCTGATCTTCCTCGGCGTCGTCACCTATGTCCCGGAAATCTCGCTGTGGCTGCCGCGTGTGCTCGGGATGCTATAGGCTCGCGACAAACGCGAGACGCGTTTGCACGGGGTTCATCGACATTACATCTTGGTAAGGGAGGGTGTTCTTTCCCATCGTTAAGTTGATTGCCGTCAGGCGGGAGCCCATCTTCAGGCAACCTTTCAACGGAGGTCAGCATGAGGAAGTTCACCATCGCGGCGGTTGCGGT